>JADHLU010000025.1 GCA_016780435.1 Flavobacteriaceae bacterium | reverse complement strand
GATGTCAGTGAGATGGATGAGGCCCAGCTACGTGAAACGGCCAAGGCCCTTCATTTAGAGGTAGATGAGCGCATGGGAATTGGCAAGCTCATCGATGAAATTTTTGGAGAATGTTGCGAGCACCACTACGTTCAGCCGACCTTCATCATAGACTACCCCAAAGAGATGAGCCCCCTTACCAAAGAGCACCGTGAAAACCCGAGGCTCACTGAGCGCTTTGAGCTTATGGTAAACGGAAAAGAATTGGCCAACGCCTACACCGAGCTCAATGACCCGATCGATCAGCGCGAGCGCTTCGAAGATCAGCTTAAGCTCTCCGAAAAGGGCGATGACGAGGCTATGTTTATCGATCATGACTTTCTGCGTGCCCTTGAATACGCCATGCCTCCAACTTCTGGGATAGGCATTGGCATCGATCGCTTGTGCATGCTGCTCACCGACAACGCCTCGATTCAAGAGGTGCTGTTTTTTCCGCAGATGCGACCCGAGAAAAAGGCTTTGGCTCTCAGCGAAGAAGAGAAGGCGATCATTGAACTGCTTCAACAGCGCGACGGATCTACCGACTTGGCAGAACTAAAAGCAGCCAGCGGCTTAAGCGGTAAAAAGTGGGACGCCTCGATGAAAAACCTATCTAAGTTAGGGGCATTGAGTGTAGTAAAGGCACCTGATGGGTTGACCGTCAAACTAACCCCATAGTTCGATCTGTTAAAAACCCTTTTAAAGAGCATCATTTATGCTATCTTCAGGGCTGTTTTTAAAGAATTGAAACATGACGAAAAATTGGAATGCCTTGCTTTTACTGGCTACTGCCCTGCTTTTTGTATAGCCTGCGGATGCCCAATTCAAGTTTTTAAAGAAAAAATCCCCGGCCTTCAGCCGGGGATTTTTTTAGTATACCCTTATCAAAAGTTTAACAACGCTTTAGCACGCATTGAAAAACCCAGGCCCGTACTTTGCTGTATAATTATAAAAAAGATGAAAACACTTATTAGCCTAACCGCATTGAGCCTAACACTTTTAGGGCAAGCTCAGGTAATCATTGAGCGCACCGATGACAACAAGCACATTGTGATAGAACTAGACTCGGTCACGTATAACGACGCTAGCGAATCGCTCATCTTAAGAAGAGGTAAAGGCTTTAGTAGCTTTCACTATTCAGCCGATGATTCCGATGAAAAATTAAGTGCTGAGCAGCGCGCAGCGCTCATGACTAAACGAATGACCCTGCATCTAGACCTCAACGAAGAGCAAGAACGCGAGGTAGCTTCTATAAATCAAAAGCATCACCAGTCAATGCAGTCATTGAGAGAACGTAAAGAAGGTTTTGAGAAGCAGTCTGCTATTCTCGATGAGGAGATCAAGCACCAACGTCAACTGAAAGAGGTACTTGATATAGTGCAATACGCCAAGTTTAAAGACATGCACGAAAACATGCGCGAAGCCCACCATAAGAGGCCAGACGACAACCACAGAACTCAGTCTGTTAGGCTCATGAAATGGAAGGCCGAAAACGAAGAAGACGCCCCTGCGGTTCAGCACCACAACGTGCGGGTCAGTGCCAAACGCTATGAAACAGGCAAGCTTCACGAAGATGGCCCCGTGCGCCGCAAACGCAGCATGGCCTTTATAAGCGAAGGTGAAAAACCCCTAATGATTATAGACGGTAAAGAAGTTGAAGACCAAACGTCTATGAACGACATCGATCCTAATCACATTAAATCTGTAGAGGTCTTAAAAGGAGACGCCGCGGTTAAGAAGTACGGTGAAAAAGCAAAAAATGGTGTCATCCTAATCACCACAAAAAAATAGGGTTTAGTTTTACGTTTACGCGAAAAAGGCCTCCGTTAATCTATAGCGGGGGCTTTTTTATGTAAGAGCTATTGCTAGAAGTCTTTCAGCGCTGTTAGGGTCTTATCGATATCGGCTTCACTAAGCGCATCGTTTAAGAAATAACTCTCGAATGCGGAGGGCGGAAGGTACACTCCACGATCGAGCATGTGGTGAAAGTAGCGCTTAAACGTATCGTTATTGGCCCTAGCGGCCGACTCAAAATCAACCACTGGTGATTCGTCGAAATGCACAGACAGCATGCTTCCGTAGCGATTTATGGTGTGGCGGATTCCCTTTTCTCTGAGGGTAGACTCTATTCCACGATGCACAGACGCCGCCTTATCGGCCAAGCGCCTAAATACCTGAGGATCGTTCTCAATAGACTGCAGCATAGCGAATCCGGCTGCCATGGCGAGCGGATTTCCGCTGAGCGTTCCCGCTTGATAGACCGGACCTTCAGGTGCCAAGTGACTCATGATTTCACTGCGTGCGGCAAATGCCCCAACAGGGAGTCCTCCACCAATCACCTTTCCGAACATCACCAGGTCAGCCCGAACCGACGTAGTCTCTTGGGCACCCCCTTTAGCTAGACGAAACCCGGTCATCACCTCATCGAAAAGCAATAGAATGTTGTGCGAGTCACACAGGTCTCTTAAGCCGTGCAAAAAACCCGATTCGGGCACTATGCAGCCCATATTTCCGGGTACAGGCTCGACGATAATCGCGGCGATCTCATCAGCATTTGCTGATACTAAACTGCGCACAGATTCTATGTCATTATAACGTGCCAGCAGGGTATCTTGAGCGGTTCCCGGAGTAACGCCAGGGCTACTCGGGCTTCCGAAGGTTACCGCACCACTTCCGGCTTGGATCAAAAAGGCGTCTGAATGGCCATGGTAACAACCCGCAAATTTGATAATCTTGTGTCGACCGGTATACCCCCTCGCCAGTCTAACAGCACTCATGCAGGCCTCGGTTCCGCTATTCACAAAGCGAATCTTGTCGATGTTCGGAACCATTTTTACGGCCAGTTCGGCCAACTGGGTTTCGAGCTCGGTTGGTATTCCAAATGAGGTTCCTTTTTCTGCGGTGCGTTTCACCGCCTCAATCACGGGCTCATAGGCGTGACCGAAAAGCAGTGGACCCCAAGAAGAGATGTAATCGATGAGCGTGTGACCGTCTTCGGTGAATAAATGCGCGCCTTTAGCGTGCTTTACAAATACCGGATGCCCCCCCACCGACTTAAAAGCCCGAACGGGAGAGTTCACCCCACCGGGAATCACCTTATTGGCAGCGGCAAAAAGCGCACTACTTCTCTCGTATACTGTCATTACTTGGATCTAGGAATTTCAAGAATCTGCCCAATTGATAAAGAGTCAGAATCGAGTATGTTCATTTTCTTAATAGCCTCTACGGTTACCTCGTAGCGCTTGGCAATGCTGTAGAGCGTGTCGCCAGGCGTAACCCTGTGAGCCAGCCCTCGACCCGCATCGGCTATTTGTTCGGAGGCTTCTTTACCCATTCGCTTGGTACGACGTGTGGTTTCAGCGAGTTTATTTTTGGTGTCATTGAGCAACGCTGCGACCCGCTCTTTACGCGATTCGCGCTTGAGCATTCTTTTGCGTTTTCCGATGGTCTGCTGATCGTATTGAGCTAAATCGTGTTTCTCAATAATTCGGATGAGCTTGTCAGCATAGCTCTTGTCGGTGGCGTATCCGGCCGCCCTCAACCCATGGGCCCACTCTTTGTAATCGGTGGCCTTCAATTCAAACAACGAAGAATAGCGCGGCCTAGAGGTCAAAAATTGGGAATGGTCTCGGTACGACGACAAAGGATTTCGGTACTTTCTAAAACACTCACCAGCGGCGTCGTCGTCATGAGAAACGCTTTCGCCCTTCCAGCTGTCATGGCACTTGATGCCAAAATGATTATTGGATTCTTTGACGAGCTTACTGCGCCCCGCATTGGTTTCAAGGATACCTTGAGCCAAGGTGATGCTCGCCGGAACCCCGTAGAGCTTCATCTCTTTCATCGCTGGTTCGGCAAAAGCCGCTATGTAGTCTTTCTCGTCATTAAAGCGCTCGTAGTCTTTTGCCGACCACGACTTTAGACCGCTGTTTCCCACAAAATCTTTGACCCGCTCGCCCAGAGTGACTGGCTGAGATTCAGCAGTATTTGATCGGGCAATGGTGTATACATTCGGGTTGGGTGTGCAACTGCTCATTACCACGAGAGCGGTGGCCACCAAAAAATAGGTTAGGAGGCTTTTTTGCTGCATGAAGTCAGAATTAATGGGGCATTCTTTTTTTCTAACCGGGAGTTCATTCCTTCAATTCCTTGAAGCCCCCCGGTATGTATAGCCAAAATTACACTTCCTTTTGGTATCGCGCCACGACGAATTCGATCTAAAATTCCGTACATCATCTTCGCGGTGTAAACCGGATCAAACAGCACTCCAGTTTGCCTCAGCCACTCATTCATGCAACTGATGAGCTCATCGCTCACCTTGGCGTATCCTCCAAACGTATAGTCGTGAACGATTTCGTAGGTCGATTTCTTAGTGAATCGGCCCACTTCGGCTGCTAAGTCATGGTGGTCGAGGGCGGCGAAGCCCAGCACTTGCTGCTGTGGTCTCGCCGCCTCTACAAGCCCAGCGAGGGTGGCACCTGTGCCAACCGAGCAACAGAGGTAATCGGCAGTGAGGTCTTCTTCGGTAAGCATTTCAGCGACTCCTTTTACGGCAAGGGCGTTGCTTCCGCCCTCGGGAATCATATAAATGCCGTCTTGAGCACACAGGTGCTTGGCCTTCTTTTCGTCTCGTGTAAGTTCTTTGTAACGCTCGCGACTCACGAAAATAAATTTCATTCCGAGAGACTGGGCCTTGCTCAAGGTCGGATTCTCCTCTACACGGTTTTTCAATTCTTCGCCTCGAATAATTCCGGTCGATTTAAATCCGTGTTCTGCTGCCGCAGCTGCCGTGGCTAGAATGTGATTGGAGTAAGCGCCTCCAAAAGTGAGCAGCGTGTGGGCCTTTTTAAGTCGAGCGGCCTCTAGGTTGTATTTGAGTTTTCTAAACTTATTGCCAGACATGAGCGGATGCAACTGGTCTTCACGCTTGAGAATTAAGGTCACTCCGCGAGATTGAAGCAGTGGAAGCTGAAGTGTTTGGTTGAGACTCGGTTGCATCTGCTATCAAAGTTAATCGTTCAATCTCAAGGGCGCGACCCCTGCTTATCAATACTTACGAACAGCCGAGCTATCTTTGCAGCGTGATGAAAAAGCCAATTGAACCCGAAGAGGGCGACTACTACACCGAAAACGGATATCGTGTCTTCACCGAAAAATACCATCTAAAACGCGGCTACTGCTGCCAGAGTGGCTGCCGTCATTGCCCCTACGGATTTGACAAAAACCGCCCACCATTATAATGCACTCCACGAAGCACTATTAACGCTTTTTAACACGAAATCAGCGCTTTGCTTCGTAACTTTAGTTGATCAACTATAGTTATTTACCTTGAATCACCGCTATGAAAAAAGGACTCCTATTAGGCTTAGTTGCACTGTTTTTAGGCAGTGCCTGCACCTCGCTTAGGGTGTATACTGATTACGATACAAGCATCAATTTCTCCAACTACCGAACCTTTGCCTTTTACAAGCCAGGCATTGACAAGGCCGAAATTTCGGATCTGGAGAAACGGCGCATTTTGCGTGCAATTGAAGAGGTTCTCGAAGAAAAGGGGTACCGCAAAAGCGACAACGCCGATCTCTTAGTCACCATAGCGACCAAGGAAGAAGACGATATTACCGTAACTACCCAAACCATCGGCGGATGGGGATGGGGATGGGGCTTCAACCCCTGGATGATGGGCCCCGCCATGAATAATCAAAACATAAACACCACCAATCGCGGAGAGCTCATCGTCGACCTACTCGATGCCGATGGCGAACGGCTCATTTGGCAGGGCAAGGGCCGCGGATTGATCACCGATGTACGCAATCCCGAGACACGTCAAGCGATCATCAACGGCTACATTGAGAGCATACTCAAGAAGTTTCCAACTCAGAGCAAGCCTTGAGCCGCCTCTAGGGCCTTAGCAATGCCGTTAGGATCTTTACCTCCGGCGGTGGCGAAAAACGCCTGGCCCCCTCCTCCTCCTTGAATGTGCTTGCCGAGTTCGCGCACCATGACCGAGGCGTCGTAGTTGCGCTCAGCAGCCAGGTGTTTGTCGATGTAAATCGACAACAGCGCCTTGCCGCCGGCGTTCGAGGCCAAGACCAAGAAGAGGTTTTTGTGTTGAGCGGCTAGTTCGAACGACAGCGATTTCATCTCGGCCGCGTCAAGGGCTGTCGCCACCGCCGCAAACCGAACACCGTCAATGTCTTTTAAAGCCCCTTCGAGCTCGTGTTTGAATTGGCCTAGCTTTTCGGCCTTGAGCCCCTCGAGTTCGGCACGAAGCGCCTCATTCTCTTGCACCAAATCAGCAACCCCTTTAAGCAGGTCTTGCGCCTTGGGTAATGCCTGGGCAATCGCCTCAAGCTTGAACTCATTGTCCTTAAAATAGCTTCTGACCGCCTGGCCGGTAATGGCTTCGATTCGTCGAATACCCGAGGCCACGGCGCCCTCACTTTTGATCTTAAAGTGCCAGATCTCAGCTGTGTTGTTCACATGAGTGCCTCCGCACAATTCTATAGAGTCGCCAAAGCGAATGGTGCGTACCTCATCGCCGTATTTTTCTCCAAAGAGGGCCATGGCTCCTTCGGCCATCGCCTCAGCCATAGCGACCGATCTGCGTTCTTGCAAGGGCAGCGCGGCTGCGATGCGCTGGTTCACCAGCGCCTCGACCTTCGCTAACTCTTCAGGTGTTAGTTTGGCAAAATGAGAGAAGTCAAAGCGAAGGGCATCGGGCCTTACTGATGAGCCGCGCTGCTCCACATGACTTCCGAGCACCTCTCTTAGCGCTTGGTGCAGCAGGTGAGTAGCGCTGTGGTTGGCGGTGGTCTCTTCGCGGTTTTGAGCGTTCACTTTTACGGTAAAACTGGCCTCGAGGTCTGAGGGCAGCTTTGAGGCGGTGTGTATTATTTCGTTGTTTTCCTTTTTAGTGGCCAAAATGCTAATGCGCTGCTGCTCTTGGTTGAAGGTGTATTCTAGTAGGCCACTGTCTCCAATCTGCCCCCCACCCTCTGGGTAGAAGGGAGTTTTCGAGAGTAACAATTGATAGGCTAGCTTGTCTTTTTGCTTGACCTCTCGGTATTTGAGTAGTTTAACCCCTTCAGCGGTGAGTGTATCGTAGCCCACAAATCCTTCATTGGGCGCACTAGAAACGCTTATCCAGTCACTCTTGTCTGTGGCCGCATCGGCCTTTGAGCGTTGTTTTTGCTCAGCCAGGGCCTGTTCAAAGCCTTTTTGGTCGTAGGTATATCCGCGCTCACTGAGAATCAGTGCGGTGAGATCGATCGGAAATCCGAAGGTGTCGTACAGTTCAAACGCCTTTTCGCCGGCTATAGATTTAGTGCTCGACTCAGCTATCACCTTGTCGAGTAATTTCAATCCCTGTTCCAGGGTGGCTAAGAACGAATGCTCTTCTTCTCGAATAACTTGAGTAATGAGTTTTTCTTGAGCCTTGAGCTCCGGAAAGGCCTCACCCATCTGGGCAACCAGGGTGCCTACCAGTTCGTTGACAAAGGGGCTCGATTGGCCTAGAAAGGTGAATCCGTAACGAATGGCGCGTCTGAGAATGCGTCTGATAACGTATCCGGCTCCGGTATTACTAGGAAGCTGTCCATCAGCAATGGCAAAGGCCACTGCCCTGACGTGGTCGACTACCACGCGAATGGCAATATCGGTTTCTCTTGAGACCCCGTAGGTGGTTGAAGTAAGCGCTGTTAGTCGTTCAATAAGACCCGAAAAAACGTCGGTGTCGTAGTTCGATGTTTTTCCTTGCAAGGCCATGCACAGACGCTCAAAACCCATTCCGGTGTCTACGTGCTTTTCGGGCAGTGGTTCAAGTGATCCGTCTGCCTTGCGGTTGTATTGCATGAATACGAGATTCCAGACCTCAACTACCTGCGGATGGTCGGCATTTACGAGCGCGGCACCAGGGGTGGCCGCGCGCTCCGTCTCGCTGCGCAAATCAACATGAATCTCCGAACAAGGTCCGCAGGGGCCCTGATCGCCCATCTCCCAAAAATTGTCTTTTTTGCTCCCCTTCAATATGCGCTCTTCGGGCAGCAAGGCCTTCCAGAGATCATAGGCCTCTTGATCGATATCAAGCCCGTCGTCTTCACTGCCTTCAAAAATGGTGACATATAGGCGGTCTTTGTCGAGTTGGTAGACCTCGGTAAGTAGTTCCCAGGCCCACTCGATGGCTTCTTTTTTGAAGTAATCGCCAAAGCTCCAGTTTCCGAGCATCTCAAACAGCGTGTGGTGATAGGTATCCTTACCCACCTCTTCGAGGTCGTTGTGCTTTCCGCTAACGCGCAAACATTTTTGAGTGTCGGCCACGCGCCGAGTTTTGGGTGTTGAATTTCCCAAGAAGAACTCCTTGAATTGATTCATTCCGGCATTGGTAAACAAGAGCGTCGGATCGTTTTTCATTACCAGCGGAGCAGACGCAACGATCTGATGCTGTTTGGATTCGAAGAATTCTAAGAAGGTGGCCCGTATGCGGTTAGCGTTCATGGCAAAAACTTATCTTTGAGAAGATTTTGGCCCAAAAATAGTGCAATTTGGAAGACAAGCAGCGCAAGCAAAAGTATTACTACGACCCTGAGACGCTATCGTACCGCAAGGTGAGCAAAAAGCCTCTTAGAAAGGTTGGTCAGTTTTTCTTGTTTTTCTTGGCATCGGCTACAGCCGGAATGTTCTTTTTCTTTTTCCTCAACCAAGCAGGACTAGTGCGCAACACCAACGAGATTGTGTTGCAGCGCGAACTCGATAATTACCAACGCGACTACCAAGAGTTTCTGAACCGTCTTGACCGCACCGTAGAGGCCCTCGAAAACTTGCGTCAACGCGACAACGAGGTGTATCGACTTTATTTTGAGATGGACCCGATCGCTGAAGAGCAGTATTACGCCGGGTTTGGTGGGGTGAATCGCTACAAAAAATACGACGGATTCAACAATTCGGAGCTCGTCACAGAAGTCGCCAAAAACCTAGATGTGATTGAGAAGGCACTGGTCAACCAGTCACGCTCACTCGACGACATTTCAGAAATGCTTCCTAAGCGCAAAGAATATCTCGAGGCCATCCCTACCATACAACCGGTAATGAACGAGAACTTAAGACGTATGGCCTCTGGATACGGATGGCGCAGTGATCCTTTCACCAAGGTGCGCAAGTACCACTACGGAATGGACTTTTCTGCCCCGGTAGGCACGCCCATTTTTGCCACCGGAAACGGCATTGTCACCCGAGCCGACCAGCGGGCATCAGGGCTGGGCAGACACATTCGCATTGATCACGGCTTCGGGTACGTCACCCTTTACGGGCACCTTTCCAAATACAATGTCAGAAAGGGTCAAAAGGTAAAACGCGGTGACATCATCGGTTATGTGGGCAACTCCGGGCGATCTCTCGGATCACATTTGCACTACGAGGTGTTCAAGAACGGGCGACATGTAAACCCCATTGACTTCTATGCCGGAACCCTTTCAGCCGAAGACTACGAGATTCTGCAACAGCGCGCCGCATTGTACAACCAATCTCTCGACTAATGCACCTCAATCTGCCCGAGAAACGGTACT
>JADHLU010000024.1 GCA_016780435.1 Flavobacteriaceae bacterium | reverse complement strand
CTCCTCACATAAAACACTTAAAACGGGCGCTAATCGATGAAGATCTTGAAAAGCTCACTGAAATCAAGATTAAGCGAATCTCAAAATTTGATCTAGACAAAGCGGCCTCTTTGATCGAGGCCTTGGAGGGAGACATTGCAGAAGTCAAAAACCATTTAGAGCATATAGTACCCTATGCCGTCAATTATTTTAAGGCCTTAAAGAAGAAGTACGGGGCGGGCAGAGAGCGCCGTTCAGAAATAAAAGTTTTCGACGCCATTGAAGCCACTAAAGTGGTTATTCGCAACCTTAAACTCTACATGAATAGAGAGGAAGGCTTTATAGGTACAGGGCTTAAAAAAGACGAGTACGTAGCCGAGTGCAGCGACATCGACGACATCATTGTCTTTCTTCAAGACGGAACAATGATGGTCACTAAAGTGGATACTAAGGTTTTTGTCGGCAAGGACATTTTGTATGCCGGCGTGTTCAAGAAGAACGACCAGCGCATGGTGTATAACCTTATCTATAAGCTGCCCAAAGGAGGAGCGTCATACATTAAGCGCTTTAACGTCACCGCTGTTACTCGAGATAAATCGTACAGCCTAGTCGGAGAGGTCGAGGGCGCCAGCGTGCTACATTTCTCGGCTAACCCCAACGGTGAGGCCGAAGTAGTCACCGTTTATCTCAGACAGTTAGGTAGCATTAAGAAACTGAAGTGGGACATTGACTTTTCAGAAGTACTCATAAAAGGCAGGGCTTCAAAAGGAAATCTGGTAAGCAAGTACCCGGTTAAGCGCATCGAATTCAAATCTTCGGGCAGAAGCACCCTGAAGCCACGAGCCATATGGTTTGACGAAGTGACGGGACGTCTAAATACCGATGAGCGCGGCAAACACCTCGGAGACTTTAAGCCAAACGACTTACTGCTGATTGGAACCGCCGAAGGGTTGGTAAGAACAGTGGTGCCAGATCTTAGTCTACACATTTCAGAATCCACTATTCTCATTGAAAAATGGGTGCCGCAAAAACCCATTTCGGTCATCTATTTTGACGCTGAACGCGACCGCTATTACATTAAGCGTTTTTTAATCGAACAAGAGCAAAAAGAAGAACTGGTGATTAGCGAATCTAAGGGATCTGAATTGCTGTTAATGGTATCCGACTACCGCCCATCGGTAACACTCGAATTTGTCAAGCCAAGAGGAAAAGAGGAGCTGCCTGCTCAAGATGTTGATGTCGCTGATTTTATTGCGATCAAGGGCATAAAGGCCATGGGAAATCAGTTGACCACACAGAAAATCAAACAGGTGATTGTAAACGAGCCGCTTGAGTACACCCCTGAAGAAGTCATCGATGACGATATAGATGAATCCGACGCATCTACAGCCTCTGACGATGGTGATCTTCGCTTATTCTAGTCGTCTAGCGTAGCCCTTTAAACGCTTGGCGTCTTTTAATATGCCGTATTCAAATGAGTAGCCTTCTTCATCGGTACTTAAAATCTTGATGTGCACGGCTTGCTGTTCATTGAGTGATTTGGGATTTTTGTTGCGCAACACAAACTCACAGTCATTGACCCACTTGACGGCAGAGGTGTCGGTTTTTCCTTGGTAGTAGTCGATCTCATAATCAGTGTAGCGCGTGAAGCGGCTGACCAGTGTGTCGCCATCTGTTACCGATACAAACTCAAACGAACCGGTTTTCACTAATGAGCAGTCGCGATCTGGTGGCGAATAACAACCATAGAGCGTCGATATTAAAACTACTAACGTTATTTTTGGCCTCATATAATAGAATCTGCTACAAATATAAGCTCTTAGAAACCGTGAATCGCTTCTGAACATGTTGAATACAGACACCGTTTTTCATTCGCGCTACCTTCCGCCAGATGTATTAAATCAGGTATTGAAAGAACACGCTGAACTACAGGAAATAGGTCGCTCGGTAGAAGGCAGGCCCATTTATGCGCTGCGATTGGGAAGGGGGCCTTTGAAGCTATTAGCCTGGTCTCAAATGCATGGAAACGAGAGTACGACTACTCGTGGCTTATTCGATTTTTATGTGCAGATTAGAGGTGACGAATATTATCTCAGTCACTTTAATTTTGTATTTATTTTCCAATTGAATCCGGATGGGGCTCAGGCCTATACGCGAAATAACGCTAATCAGGTCGACTTGAACCGAGATGCATTGGCTCAAACGCAACCAGAGACCCAATCGTTCATGAAGCTATTGGATGACTTCGCTCCAGACCTCTGCCTGAACCTGCACGATCAGCGTACGCGATTTACTGTCGGTGAGACGGGGCGTGAAGCGGCCATTTCGTTTTTGGCCCCAGCCGCAGATGAGCAGCGCCTGCTCACAGATTCACGCCGACGCGCAATGGATTTAATCAGCGATGTTTTCAACGGTTTCAACACATCGGTTCGGCAACGGGTTGGGCGATTCGACGATTCCTTTAACATCAACTGCTTCGGAGACTATCTGGCCAATCGTTCGATTCCAACAATACTAATAGAGGCTGGCCAGTGGGGGACAGATTACGACCGTGTACTAACTAGGCGCCTGGTGGCCGAATCGCTCTTTGGAATCACTCAGAGCTGTGTGCCAAACAAAGTAAAAGAATCACTTGACGTCAAAACCTATTTGAGTATACCCGAAAATACCCAGTTTGGGTTCGACCAGGGGTATTTTGATCCAATAGCACAGAAACTAATAGGCATGCGGTACAACGAACGTTTAGATGGCGACCAACTGTTGTTTGAGGTAGATGAACAAGAAGAAATACCCCTCCAAGATCAGCATAAGGTCTGTTTCAGAACCTTTTACACGCATTCTAGTAGGCCGTAAGAAAAAAGTGCCGTATCCTGCGATTTTCGAATAATTCTTAATTAATTTTGCATTTCGCCGAAAGATTGTCGGCAAAAAACTAAAAACTCTATTAGAAGTGCATTTATATGGCCAAAATTAAACTAGACGAAATCGATCATCAGATTCTGGATATGCTTATTGACAATACCAGAATTCCGTACACTGACATAGCTAAGAAATTGTTGATCTCTGCCGGAACGGTTCATGTTCGCGTAAAAAAGATGGAGGATGCCGAACTTATTCAAGGTTCGTCTCTGACCCTAGACTACGTAAAGCTGGGCTATTCCTTCATAGCCTATGTGGGCATATTTCTTGAAAAAACCCACCAAACAAAATTTGTCTTAGAACGGCTCGAGGAGATTCCCTTTGTCACGGTTGCACACATTACAACTGGGAAATTCAACATCTTCTGTAAGGTTCGTGCGCGAGACACTACGCATGCCAAAAACATTATATTCAAGATCGACGATATCGATGGCGTTAGCCGCACTGAGACCATGATATCGATGGAAGAATCGATCAATGATAAAAAACGCTTAATGCATCGAATTTTTAACGATATGTAAGGGTGTTGTAGAAGTCAAAGGCCTCTTGAAGGGCCTCATCGGTATAGGTGATGTCGTATTTGGCCTCACCGATTTTCGCTAAAGCCACAAAGTTCACGGCATCTTTGTGGTTTTTTTTGTCATGCCTCATCAGTAAAACAACGGCCTCTTGCGTTTCTCTTGAAAGTTGGGGTAAAGTATAGTAGGTGTTGAGAGTAGAGCTGATATCATCGAGCTCGGCTTTGCTCAGCGATCCGTAGTGAGCGGAGAGAAAGCTTTCCAATAAAATACCTGCCGCAATGGCCTCTCCGTGCAACAAAGGGTTTTCGGTATTCAAGAAATAGGTTTCTAGCGCATGACCAAGGGTATGCCCGAAATTCAAAATTTTTCGCAGTCCTTTTTCGGTAGGGTCTTGACTGACAATTTTCACCTTAAGCGCAACCGATTCTGCAATGAGCTGCTCGGGATGGTCACTGTGGGTCTTCAACAGCTGCCAGTGCTTGGCACTCGCAATAAGCCCGTGTTTAAACATTTCACAGACTCCGCTTTTAAACTGCCGCAAATCAAGTGTACGAAGAAAGTCTTGGTGGATAAGGGTGGCCAGGGGTGAGGAGAATAGCCCTATGTGGTTCTTAAGTCCCTCAAAATCGATTCCGGTCTTGGATCCAGTAGATGCGTCTACCATAGCCAGTAACGTGGTAGGAATATTTACAAAACGAAGGCCTCTCTTATAGCAGCTAGCGGCAAAGGCGCCCATATCGGTAAGTACTCCTCCGCCCAACAGCAAGACAAGCGCGCTGCGATCAGCCTGGTGAGCAGTAAGTTGAGACCATATATACGTGCAGCTCGAGATGGTTTTGTTTACTTCGCCAGAAGGAATCTGAATTTCGATAAACGTCTGATCTCCTAAAAACCCACTTAAAACGGGTAGACAATGGGTATGTGTATTTTCATCAGTGAGCACAAAAAGCTGAGAGAACTGTGCGATGCTGTCAAGCGAACGCAAGTAACTTTCTGCTTCGACTTGATAAAATAAAACAGGTGCGTGTATCATCGGGGTTAAAGATACATTCTCTCGAATATTTCAATACCGAATTAGGGTATATTTGCCGAAAAATTGCAGCATTGAAATGAACAAAGCGGTTGATTTCCGAAATACCGAAGTAGCCTTTGCCTCTAAAAGCAACAACGAACTACTTAAAGCGCGATTCTTATTCGAATTACTGAGAAACAAGCGGCTAGTGGCGTTTGGAAACGGTTTTATGCAGTGGGCGCTGAAAATTGGCCTGCCCATAGAGTGGCTGATAAAGTCAACAGTATTTAAGCACTTTTGTGGTGGGATTACGCTGGAGAGCTGCAAGCCCCTTGTGGATAAGTTAGAAAAAACAGGAGTGCGTGCAATTTTAGACTATTCAGTTGAAGGCCAAGATACTGATAGTCAGTTTGATAAAAACGTGCTACTCATTAAGGAGGAGATTAAGAACGCCTCTAAAAGTAAAAATATTGCCTTTGCCGTCTTTAAACCTACCTCAATTGGAAGGTTAGAAGATTTTCAGGCAGCCTCTCAACAAAAGAATTACACCTCAGAAACCTTTGAGGCGATTAAAAGAAGGTATATCGCTATTGGCGAAACAGCCGCTGCATTGAACCAAGCTATAATGATCGATGCTGAAGAAAGTTGGATGCAGGCCGCGGCAGATGAATTGGCATTTGACTTGATGCGTCGATTCAACACCGATAAAGTATTGATATACAACACCTTTCAGCTCTATCTCGCTGACCGATTAGATAAGCTAACCGAATATACCTTACGCGCCAAAGAAGAAGGCTTCAAATTGGGAGCCAAACTCGTTCGAGGCGCTTATATGGAGAAGGAAAGAGCGCGCGCTAAACAGATGGGCTATACCTCACCCATTTGCGAAACTAAAGAGGCGACCGATGTGCTTTACGACAAGGCGGTTGAATTTGTCTTTGAACATACCGATACTGTTGCTGTCTTCATTGGCACACACAATGAGCAAAGCACCTTAAAGGCAGCTCGTTTGGCCATGGAGCACTACCAAACACTCGACCATCCTAATGTTTGGTTCGGACAGTTGCAGGGCATGAGTGATCAGATCACCTATAATATGGCAGAAGCGAACGCACGCGTAGCCAAATTAATTCCCTACGGACCGGTTAAGGAGGTGCTTCCTTACCTCATTCGCAGGGCTGAAGAAAACACCTCAATTGCC
This sequence comes from Flavobacteriaceae bacterium, assembly GCA_016780435.1. Next base: position 4,027 of record JADHLU010000024.1, on the reverse strand, counting down.
GGACAAACCGGTCGCGAACTCAGTTTATTGCGCAAGGAGATGAACAGAAGAAAACAGACTTCTACGGTTCAAAGTAGGTGAGGTAGGTATCGCACTTCTCAAAAACATACCGCTTGTTCTGGTGAATGAGCACGTACTGCTTACAGGGCTTCTTTCTTGGGGAGCTTTCAGCGAATAGAATTCTTCCATCGGTCAAAATCGCTTTCACCTTTATAGAGTCTTCTGCTGGTCTTAGTGGAGTATTTCGCAATTCTTTAAGCACACGGCATTCAGGTAGGTAACAAAAATCTAGGCCTTTTCCGCCTGTTTTTTTATCGATAATGAAGTTTAAAAAGAACAATCCGAGAGTAAGCCCTAGGGCATACCACATAAAGCGTTTTAGAAATTGAGCACTAAATACATTCAAAGTAGGTACAGTTTTAGATCGTGAAAATCGAATCCAAACCAATCGTTTAATGCAGGCTTGGTCGCTTTGTTTTTGTAGCAGTAAACTCCAGAGGCCACGGTGGCGTCCTTCGCTAAAACAGTTTCGATCTGTGGCTCATAAGAGAGTTTTAGTACGAATGGAGTAATCAGCGCGCTTAGGGCATCCGTTGAACTCTTCGGGTAACGTGAGGGAATATTGGGAACTCCGTAGTGAACAACGCCATTGTAACTAGTGGTAGGGCGGTCGTGAGTGGTTAGTTCAGAGGTCTCTATGCAGCCCCCGCTATCGATAGAAATATCAATAATAACGGAACCTTCTTGCATTTGGTCAACCATAGATTGACTAACAACGACCGGAGCTCTGCGCTCGCCCGAGAGCGCCCCTATGACCACGTCAGCCTCTTTTAGTGCTTCAGCCAAGGCCGTGTCTGCAATGAGTTGGGTAGACAAATTAGCTGAAATATGTTGGCGAGCTATACGCAGCTTAGAAACGTCTAGATCGAAAAGAGCCACTTGACTCCCTAAGGCCATCGCCGTTTTAGCAGCTACAACTCCGGTTGACGAGGCACCTATAACTACGGTGCTTAACGGTTTTACTCCGCTTATATTGCCGAATAGTATTCCCTTAGCCTTCTGCGAGGTGGCCAGTAACTCTGCGGCTATCAGTACAGAACTAACCCCTGAAATTTCGCCTAAACTCTCTACAAACGGGTAACCTCCATGACCATCTTCAATGTATTCAAGGGCTATCGCAGTTATATTTTTTTTGAGTAACTGCTCAAAAAAGGAACGCTTTCTTGTCTTTATCTGAAGGGCTGAAACTAAAACAGCCCCATTGTTCATCCGCTTAATTTCTACCTCTGAAGGGGGATCAACTTTTACCACTACTGATGCGGCGTACAATTTTTTTAAATCGCTAGTGATGATTGCCCCGGCCTCAGCGTACAATTGATCGCAGTAACCCGCCGCATCTCCTAGCTGAGATTCTACCATCACATGGTGGTTATTTGATGCCAAAACCGCAACTCCTGCTGGTGATATAGGTGCTCTTCGCTCTTGAAGCGATGAGGCTTTCGCGAAGGCTATGACTAAAGCTGAGGCTGAATAGGCGACAGCTAATTTTTCCTCTTGTGGCAGCAGTTCTTTTCTAGAAAATGGGGATTGACTCATGAATTAAAAAGACATTAAAAGCAATTAACCCTTTAATATAAGGTAAGCCTCCGTTCATTCTCGGCCGACTCCTCAATAAATATTCGATTAACCTCTAAAGGCTGGTTCCCATAAAGGTTTTCGGGCCATTCGATAAAGATATAAGCATTGGTATTTAGATACGAATCGAAACCGAATTCATTGAGCTCGTCAATCGATTCAATGCGGTACAGGTCAAAATGATACACAAGCCTACCTTCAGAACAGTGGTATTCATTTACGATTGAGAAAGTAGGACTCGACACCCGATCTTTACTCCCTAATTGCTTTAAGATTGAGGCGATTAGGGTGGTTTTTCCGGCCCCCATATCACCGGAGAACAGAAGTACCTTATGTGATGATTCTCTGAGCACAAACGCTGCTGCTTCATCGATAGCGTCTAGCGTATAAACCATTCTTTTAGGAGTGCCCTCAAATTGGGTTTCTAACATATTCTGTTGATCTTTACCAACTCTAAACCCTAAAGATAGTGCGGTTATCAAAAAAGCTGAAAGTAATTAACGATCCGGTTTACAATTCGGTGAGTGTTCCTAGCGATTTGTTGTTTGACGTCATTAGTCATCCCTATTTTCAGCGATTGAGACGCATTACTCAAATGGGCTTGTCGTACTTGGTTTATCCCGGAGCCCATCACACACGTTTTCATCACGCTTTGGGCGCCATGCATTTAATGCAAAAGGCTATTGGGGTATTAAAGTCTAAGGGCGTCGCGTTTACAGAAGAAGAGGAGGAAGGGCTCTTATTGGCCATCTTGCTGCACGATATTGGTCACGGGCCGTTTTCTCATGCACTAGAATACAAGCTTGTTCCTTTACATCACGAGGCGCTTACCCTGGCGTACATGCAAGCTTTAAATACAGTGTTCGATAAGCGACTAACGACGGCCATTTCTATTTTTAAAGGCGAACACCCTAGAACTTTTTTGAATCAGTTGGTTTCTAGTCAGTTAGATGTTGATCGGCTAGACTACTTAAAACGCGACAGTTTTTACGCCGGAGTTACCGAGGGAAACATAAATGCAGAGCGACTCATTAACACCTTCGCTGTTGTTGACAATCGATTAGTGGTTGAAGAAAAGGCCATTTACTCGGTCGAAAAGTTTTTAATGGCCAGACGTTTCATGTATTGGCAGGTTTATTTGCACAAAACCAGTATAGTTGCTGAATTGATGCTTTCAAGGGCCATTGAACGGGCATCTGAATTGATCAGAACAGGTGCTGAGTTAGCGGTCGAGGAACCGCTCAAAGCCTTTATATCTGCAACAAATGGCGAGTTAAGCAACGATAAACTTCCGTCTAAGGCAATGCTTGACGCCTTTGCCCAACTAGATGATATCGATATTCTATCTGCCTTAAAAAAATGGGCTGTTTCAGAGGATTTCGTGCTCTCCTTTCTAAGTTCGTCCATCTTGAACCGCTCTCTTTTAGAAGTACGTTTTAGCGAACAACCCGTAACGACTCAATTCTACGAAGAAACCTGTGAGCAGGTCGCTTCAACATTTAAGTTGAGCCATGAGGAATCCGCCTATTTGGTGTACAAGGGTACGCTGTGGAATCGGGCATACGATGCGTCGAAAGAACCCATACGCATTCTATTTAGAGACGGTTCGGTCGAGGATTTTATTAAAGCAAGCCGTTATTTAGGTACCCCAGCCTTTTTGGCCACCCATGAAAAGAACTACATCTGCGCTCCCGCACTGTAAACAGTAGAATTGTTTAACTTTGTTGCCTATGAAATTTAAGGTTAACCAAATAGCCGAATGGATTGGTGCCACTGTGGAGGGAGATCCCACTATAGAAATTGACCATTTCTCGGCGATTGAACAAGGAAGCAAACACGGACTGTCTTTTCTGGCTAACCCTAAATACGAAAGTCATTTATACACAACCGCAGCTTCGGCTGTGATCATAAGCCAATCCCTTCCCTTAAAACAAAAGGTTGAGCCGGCTTTGCTTCGTGTGAAAGATCCTTATGCTAGCTTTACAACGCTGCTTCAACTTTACGAGAAAATGATTCGTCCGACTTATGAGGGAATCAGTCAACAAGCGTTTATTCATGAGGAGGCCGAGGTTGATCCGAGCTGTTATGTCGCGGCTGGGGCTTACATCTCCAAAGGCGCCAAAATTGCTGCTAGCGTAGAGGTTCATCCGCATGTTTTTGTAGGAGACTCGGTGCGCATCGGAAAAGGAAGCGTTCTGTATGCTGGAGCTCATCTAGCTGATCGCACGGTAATTGGAGAACAGGTAATCGTTCATCCTAATGCTGTGGTGGGAGCAGACGGATTTGGTTTTGCACCCAACAGCGATGGCGTGTATTCAAAAATACCTCAATTGGGTAATGTGATTGTCGGAGATTTTGTTGAAATAGGTGCCTGCGGCACCATCGACAGGGC
>JADHLU010000023.1 GCA_016780435.1 Flavobacteriaceae bacterium | reverse complement strand
CTATACTTTGGTCAAATTGCGAAGAAGTATCACTCATAAATGTATTGGCCTGTTAACGTAACTTAGGGCATTAGAAATCGCTTGTCCAAATATAAAGGATTCACTCATGACGATTACCTTAAATCAGCAGCTTCTTGACCTAAGTACCCCGCGAGTTATGGCCATAATGAACCTCACTCCAGATTCATTTTACGACGGCGGGAAACTGAAAAACCACGATCAACTGCTGTCAAGGGTTCAGCAGTTCATAGATGAAGGAGCCTCGATTATCGATCTTGGTGGGTACTCTACCCGCCCAGGTGCCGCCGATATATCGGTAGAAGAAGAGATCAGCCGCGTAATTCCAGTGGTGCGGCTTATTCGCGAACATTTTAAGGCCATCCCTTTGTCGGTAGACACCTTTAGGTCTCAGGTGGCCCGAACGGCTCTTGAGCAGGGAGCATCCATGGTAAACGACGTGAGCGGAGCTACGGCAGACGATCTGATGCTCGACCTTATCGCCGAATACCAAGTTCCGTACGTGGGCATGCACATGAGGGGCACGCCTCAGACCATGAACACCCTGACCGATTACCAAGATATTGTCTTTGAAATCAGGTACTTTTTTTCAACGCTTGCCGAGGAAGCGGCCAAACGAAATATCAATGACCTTATCGTTGATCCCGGACTCGGATTTGCCAAAACGATCGCTCAAAACTTTCATCTGCTTTACCACCTTGACGCGTTTAAGTTACTAGAGCTTCCTGTGCTTATTGGTTTGAGCAGAAAGTCTATGATCTACAAAACACTCAACACCACCCCCGAAAATGCCTTAAATGGCAGCAGCGCCCTGCACATGGCCGCCCTAGAACGCGGAGCTCATTTGCTGCGCGTACACGACGTAAAGGAGGCTCAAGAGTGCATCAAACTGTTCACCCAACTTCGAGATGCAGCCACTTAGCACGAAATTGTACCTTTGAAAAAATAGACGATGAATCTCACTGATTTCTTAACCTTCAAAATCACCGATGCCATTGACATTCTGTTGGTGGCCCTACTGCTGTACTACGTCTATCGACTGTTGAAGGGTTCTGTGGCCATCAATATTTTCATCGGATTGGTAATCGTTTGGGGCTTCTGGAATGTGACCCGATTGCTAGAGATGAAAATGATCAGCAACATTGTAGGCGGATTTATGCAAGTCGGATTCATTGTTTTAGTGGTCGTTTTTCAGCAAGAGATCCGGCGATTTTTGTTGGTACTGGGATCCGGAAACTTCTCAGCAAAGAAGATGGGTCGCTTCTTTCGATTTGTTCGGGCTGAAAAAAAAGAACCACGTACCAATATAGGTGCGCTGGTAGAGGCCTGCGAAAAGTTAAGCATGCAGCGGCTTGGAGCGCTTATCGTTATTGAGCGAAACGACAGCCTCGATTTTGTGAAAAACAGCGGAGACGCCATGGACATCACCCTGAATGCTCCGATCATCGAAAGCATCTTCTACAAGAATAGTCCACTTCACGATGGGGCTGCGATCATTAAAGGAAACAAGATTATAGCTACCCGTGTTATTTTGCCCGTCAGCAACGCTAAAGACATTCCCGCTCAATACGGCTTACGCCATAAAGCAGCGATCGGCATTACCGAAAACACCGATGCTATTTGTCTAGTGGTCAGCGAAGAGCGCGGAGAAATCTCCTACATCAAAGAAAAGAACTTTGTGAGCTTTGACTCTATAGTCATGCTGAAAGAAAAAATAAAGCGCGACCTAGCGTAATGTGAAGAAATCCGGGGTTTAAGCGCTCTGATCGACTACTTCTAGAAACTGAGCCTTATACAATTCGTTATAGGCGCCTTTGCGCTTGAGTAATTCTTCATGTGTGCCCTCTTCTACCACCCTACCCTGATCTAGCACTATGATGCGATCGGCTTTTTGGACCGTTGCCAGTCTATGAGCGATAATTATCGAAGTTCTACCCTCTGTGATGCGCTCAGTGGCGCGTTGAATCAATTGCTCTGCATAGGTGTCCACCGAGGAGGTCGCCTCGTCTAAGACCAATATACTCGGATTCGAAACATAGGCTCGTAAGAAGGCTATCAGCTGGCGCTGTCCGCTAGATAGGGTGCTGCCGCGCTCGGTTACGCGAAAATCGTATCCTCCGGGCAACTGCTCGATAAACTCGTGTACGCCTATGTCTTTTGCCGCTTGAACAATCGACTCACGGCTCACGTTTGGATTGCCCAGGCTTATGTTATTGGCAATTGTGTCGGCAAACAAAAACACATCTTGAAGCACGACGGCTATGTGCCTTCGAAGGCTCTCTAAGCTGTAGTCGCGCACGTCTACACTGTCTACCTTTATGCTGCCTTCTTTGATATCGTAAAAGCGATTGAGTAAGTTGATGATCGTCGACTTTCCGGCCCCGGTAGAACCCACTATAGCCACACAAGACCCCTTATTAACCCTAAAATCAACGCCCTTCAAGACCTGCTTCTCATTGTCATAACTGAATTTGACCGCCTCAAAATCGATAACCCCTTGAATCGCGTCAACCTCTTTTGTGCCCTTGTCTTCTATGTGGTCTTCGGTTTCAAGTATGGCAAACACACGAGAGGCCGCCACCATGCCCATCTGCAACACATTAAACTTATCGGCAATATGTCTTAACGGGCGAAACAACAAAGAAGAAAGCAGAATAAAGGTGAAAATATCTCCGTAGCGCTCAGCCGTAATTCCGCCGACATTCTGAACACCTCCGTACCACACGATGAGCCCCACCGTTATCGAAGAAAGCAATTCGGCTACGGCAAAAAAGATAGAGTTGTACCAAACCGTCTTCAACCAGGCGTCTTGATGCTTCTTATTGATCTGCTCGAAGGCCTCGGCCTCGGTCTGCTCACGGTGAAAAAGTTGTACAATTTTGATTCCAGCCAAACGCTCTTGAGCAAACGAGTTCAAGGCAGCAATTTGCCCCCTGACCTCAACAAAAGCGACCTTCATCGCTTTTTGAAACCACCTGGTAGCGTAGAGAATGAGCGGCATGATGGCAAATACCAAAAGGGCTAGCCTGTAGTTTAATACCAGCATTACGCTCGCCACTACCACCATCTTGAGAACGTCAGCGAAAATCATAAAGAATCCCTGGCTAAAGATCTCCCCTATTTTTTGCATGTCAGATACCGCACGGGTGACCAAAACGCCAATAGACGACTTGTCGTAGTAGGCCATTCTAAAGCGGATCATTTTAGATACCAATCTAACCCTGACATCTTGTATGACCGACTCGCCTAGCAAATTTGCCGTATAGGTGAACAAGAGTTGAAAAAACACTTCTCCCAGCAACACTAGGCTCATGGTAATCACTAGCGAGAAAAGAAGTTCGGCGTTTCTGTTGGTGATGGCCTCATCGATCAATTGCCCAACTAATGAAGGGGTAAGAACGGCAAAACCAGAAATAAGCAGCGCAGAAATGGCCGAGATTAAAAAAACTCCGGTATAGGGCTTGGTGTACGCAAAAATCTTCGCGAACAACTTAAAATCGAACTTGGTTTTTGAAGGTTTCTCAGCTTGCATTTAATCTCAGTTCTGGATACTCAACGGCTGCCAAAGATAGTCCTTTTGCGGGCACTGAAACCCCTGCTTGAGCACGAGATTTCGATGCGATGAGCTGCAAAATAGACTCCGCACTGCGCTTGTGCATTCCGACCTCTACTAAGGTGCCCACTATGGCTCTCACCATGTTTCTCAGAAACCGATCGGCTTGTATCTCAAAGTGTATCTCGTTCGCCTTTTTTTCAAATGCAGCATGGGTCACGGTGCATATAAAGGTCTTTACGTCTGTATGTGCCTTAGAAAAGCACTCGAAGTCTTGTGTGCCCAACAGTTGCGCTGCAGCTCGATTCATCAGATCGAGATCGAGAGGGTGGTTCAGCTGCCAGGCATAGCGATCGCTAAACGGATTCTTCACCGCGCTTATGCGGTAGCAATACCGTCGTGATAGCGCATCAAATCGAGCATGCGCCTCAGCACTGACCGCGAACATCTTGTGAACGGCTATAGAAGCGGGTAAAAAGCGATTTAATCGATGTAGCAGATCGGCGGTGTCAATGGCGCTTTCGACATCGAAGTGCACCACCATTTGGTCGGCATGCACCCCGGCGTCTGTTCTGCCTGCAGCAACTACCTCAACAGCACGAGCCAAAAGCAAAGACATGGCTTCTTCAAGATGCTGCTGAACCGAAGGCGCATTGGGTTGGCGCTGCCAGCCGTGAAAGTCTGTTCCGTCAAAGGAAAGTTCTAAAAAATACCGCACTATAAGTGTATTTTAGAGGTGTAAAGATACACTTTCAGTGACCCGAATTCTACTCTTATCAGACACTCATGGGTATATAGACGATCGCATACTTAGCTATGCGAAATCGGCAGACGAGATCTGGCATGCAGGAGACATCGGATCATTTGAGGTCACCGAGGCGCTCGAAAAGACCGGTAAACTGAGAGCGGTTCATGGAAATATTGACGACCATCGCATGCGCTCGAGCTATGCAGAAACCCTTTATTTTCAGTGCGAAGGGCTACACGTGCTCATGACCCATATAGCGCAGTATCCCGGACGTTACGCAAAAAACACAAAAGAACTACTCCTAAAGCACCCCTGTGATTTGCTCATCAGCGGGCATTCACATATACTGAAAGTCGCGAGAGATCCTAAACTGGGCCATATGCACATGAATCCGGGGGCGGCAGGAGTGCACGGATTTCACCAGATGCGCACCGCCTTACAATTCAAGGTGCACCAAAATCAGATCGAGGCTTTACAGGTTATTGAATTTGGAAAAAGGGGAACCGTATAAACATAAAAAGACCCGATTTCTCGGGCCTTTTCGCGCACTAATACTACTAAGATATCTGGTTTAACGCAAGCGGTCAGCAGATTTTACGAGATCTTCATCATGCTTGATAGCCCTATTGGCGAGAACTAGCAATACGATAGAAAAAACTGGAATCAGCATCCCAATACCCTTCTCAGGCGCAGGGCCTCCGGATAAGTTTAGCGACCGATAAACGAAAAATCCTAGTAAAAACAATTGAAGCAACAGGTTGATGCGATTGATTACAAACTGCTGCTGACGATTTTTAAAACGAAATATAGCCCCTATGGCTAGAAATGCACAAAGCACCGATTCGGCAAACACGACTAACTCAGCGCGTCCGTCTAACTGCACTCCTAGCCATCCGTTAGTCGTTGCCAAGGCCAAAACGACAGAGGCGATTGCCACTAGTGCTAGGTAAACCGATTGTATGCGTTGTATCATAGAGTACCCAAAAGTAATTTGGTTTTTTTAATCCTCATATTTGGATTTAAAATTTCTTTGTATCATTGCAGTGGAAACGAGAACCGCACACACTTCTTCCTCTCGATCCCCCTCATCTATAAATCATTTGATTTTCTTCACTAATACATTATTGCATGTTTGACATTGACGCCTTAGGCGCAAAAAAGTTGACCGAGTTACAAGAAATCGCTGCTCAACTAAAAATTTCAAAGTTTAAGACTTTAAAAAAACAAGATCTCATCTATCAAATTCTGGATGTTCAAGCCCAACGACCTGAGCGTGTAGAGCCACTTGCAGCCGCAGAAAAAGGTGAAGAATCAAGCCCTCAGAAAGAGGATAAAGCTTTAAATACGCCGAACGCAACAAGGCCCGAACGCAATCGTCAAGAGCGCAACCGTAATCGTCCCGAACGAAGAGAGCCGGTTGCCAAAGAGGCACATCCTCCAAGAGAGGCCCGCTCCAATTCAAAAGAGGGTACTGCTAAAGAGGCGGTTATTAGAGAACCGCAAGGAGATGCAAACCCAAACAGCGGAGCAAAACACAATACTCAACAGCGCAATCATCGCTCAAATAACGGCAACAACCAAGTTGAAAAAAACAACAATTTTGATAAAGACCTAAAAAGCCGCTACAAGCAACCTGAATACGAGTTTGAGGGTATTATCGACAGCGAAGGAGTTCTTGATATTATGTCTGACGGATACGGATTTCTGCGTTCATCAGATTACAACTACCTCGCCTCTCCAGATGATATTTACGTTTCACAGTCTCAGATTCGCCTATTTGGCTTAAAGACTGGAGACACCGTCTTGGGAAGCATTCGCCCACCAAAAGAAGGAGAAAAGTATTTTCCGCTGATCAAGGTCCACAAAATCAACGGGCTAGACCCCAACGTGGTTAGAGACCGCATCGCCTTCGAACACTTGACTCCGCTCTTCCCTAAAGAAAAGTTTAATGTGGCTGGTGTGCGCAGCACGGTTTCTACACGTATTATAGATTTATTTTCTCCGATCGGAAAGGGTCAACGCGGAATGATTGTAGCCCAGCCCAAAACCGGTAAAACGATGCTCCTAAAAGACATCGCTAACGCCATTGCTGCGAATCATCCCGAAGTCTACCAAATTATTCTACTGATCGACGAGCGCCCTGAAGAAGTTACCGACATGCAGCGCAACGTTCGCGGAGAAGTGGTTGCTTCAACCTTTGACAAAGAGGCCGCTGAACACGTTCGCGTGGCCAACATTGTGATCGAAAAGGCAAAACGACTAGTAGAATGCGGACACGATGTGGTGATTCTATTAGACTCTATTACACGCCTAGCGCGCGCCTACAACACGGTGCAACCCGCTTCTGGTAAAGTATTGAGCGGAGGTGTTGACGCCAATGCCCTGCACAAGCCCAAACGCTTTTTCGGAGCGGCCCGTAATATCGAAAACGGAGGTTCATTGACCATCATAGCTACCGCGCTTACTGAGACGGGGTCAAAAATGGACGAAGTGATCTTCGAAGAGTTCAAGGGTACGGGTAATATGGAACTTCAGTTGGATAGAAAAATCTCGAACCGACGAATATTCCCAGCAATTGACCTCATCTCATCATCTACGAGACGAGACGACCTATTGCTTGATGAAAGTACCATTCAGCGCATGTGGATATTGAGAAAGTACTTGGCCGACATGAATCCGGTCGAGGCTATGGAATTTATCGGGCAGCGTATTGGTCAAACCAAGAATAATGAGGAGTTCTTGCTTACCATGAATGAGTAATAATCTCCCATTAGACAGCTAAAAAAAACGCGCCCCAAAAGGGCGCGTTTTTTATGCTTGGTATAGTAAGCTTTTAGTATAGCTTAGGCTAGCTCGGCAACTTGCTTAGCCAGCTTGCTCTTTAAGTTAGCGGCTTTGTTGTGGTGAATGATGTGCTTTTTGGCCAATTTATCAATCATCCCAAATACAGAAGGAAGCTGTTTTTCAGCCTCAACTTTGTTTTCTTCTGTACGTAACTTTCTAATTGCCGTACGCACAGTTTTGTGCTGGTAACGGTTGCGAAGACGTACTACTTCGTTTCTTCTGATGCGCTTTAAAGCCGATTTATGATTTGCCATAATTATTAAATCTTGTAGCCCGTAGGGGAATCGAACCCCTGTTACCAGGATGAAAACCTGGCGTCCTAACCCCTAGACGAACGGGCCGATTAAACCCTTATAATTAAAATTCACTAAAATTTGTAGCCCGTAGGGGAATCGAACCCCTGTTACCAGGATGAAAACCTGGCGTCCTAACCCCTAGACGAACGGGCCATTTTGCACACCAAAATGCGGACGCAAAAATACAACTATTTTTAAGTCTCGCAAACGCTCAAATCATTATTTAATAAGCCTTCGCAAATAAAACGCGTTTGCTTGATGGCTTGCCTGAATAGACGCAGCTTCCTTCTTCGGTCTGAGCATCTAGCAGAATGCAGCGAATAGTGGCTTTTGTCTCCTCTTGAATGCGGGCCTCAGTCTCGGCAGTTCCGTCCCAGTGAGCTAAGACGAATCCGCCATCACCCTCAAGCTGAGCCTTAAACGAGGCGTAATCGTCTACCTTAACGGTGTGCGCTAGTTGATGCTTTAGCGCTTTATCGTACAAGGCCTGCTGCATTTCTGCCAGTAAAACGCGAACACGCTCGTAAATATCGGCTGTGTTCACCGTTTCTTTGGTAAGTGTATCTCTGCGCGCCAGCTCGTAGGTTCCCTCTTTAAGATCACGTTCACCAACGGCGATGCGCAACGGAACTCCCTTGAGTTCGTATTCATTAAACTTAAAGCCTGGTTTATGGGTGTCGCGATTGTCGTACTTCACCGATACTCCTTGCCTTCTGAACTCATCAACTAGGGGTTTCACGTGGGCGTCAAGTAGCTTGAGTTGCTCCTCCCCTTTGTAAATCGGTACGATGACCAACTGGGTGGGGGCTAAAGACGGAGGCAGCACTAAACCATTATCATCACTATGGGTCATGACCAGGGCTCCCATCAAACGGGTTGAAACACCCCAAGAGGTAGCCCAAACAAATTCTTGCTGACCCTCTTTAGTCGCAAACTTCACGTCAAAGGCCTTGGCAAAGTTTTGGCCTAAAAAATGAGAAGTTCCGGCCTGAAGCGCCTTTCCGTCTTGCATCAAGGCCTCGATGCAATAGGTCTCTTCGGCCCCGGCAAAACGCTCACTCTCGCTTTTGGTTCCTTTGATTACGGGCATGGCCATGAAACGTTCGGCAAAGTCGGCGTACACATGCATCATGCGCTCGGCCTCTTCGATCGCCTCTTGCTTGGTGGCGTGAGCCGTATGGCCTTCTTGCCACAGAAATTCTGATGTTCTTAAAAATAAACGCGTTCTCATCTCCCAGCGCACCACGTTCGCCCATTGGTTGTAGAGTAGCGGAAGGTCGCGGTACGATTGCACCCATTTTCTATACGTATCCCAAATGATGGTCTCAGAGGTTGGACGCACAATCAACTCTTCTTCTAATTTGGCCGTTTCATCGACCACGATGCCCGATCCGTCCTCGGCATTCTTCAATCGATAATGCGTAACCACAGCACATTCTTTGGCAAAACCCGAAACGTGGGAGGCCTCTTTGGAAAAATACGATTTGGGTATAAAAAGGGGGAAATACACATTCTCGTGCCCGGTATCCTTAAACATTTGATCCAAAGCACGCTGCATTTTTTCCCAGATGGCGTAGCCATAGGGCTTAATAACCATGCATCCGCGCACTCCAGAATTCTCGGCCAAGTCAGCCTTTATAACCAGTTCATTGTACCACTTTGAGTAATCTTCGGCTCTAGAAGTTAGATTCTTGCTCATCGATGTGATTTTGGCATAGAGATTGCCCTTAAAAATTGGATAAAACTAAGTAAATTTATAGATATGAAGCAGGCAGTTAGAACAAATGATCCGCACAAAAATCAGGGTACCGCAATCGCACTATTCGCAGGCCTTATCGGGCTTCTGTCGCTTTCCTCTTGCATCACCTATTACCCGGTAACCTATCGCACGCACCAATTCAGAGAAGGTGAGCTGCGCAACTACGCTCAAGACGAGGCCAATCGCGAGTTAGACCGAGAAGGTGCTCAGTTTTATGAGAATTACTTCGCTGAAAAGGCCGCCCAATTGTCGCTGAGTAGCGATGCGGAGACCTTTACCGATATCGATTCTTACTCTAGTGGGGCAGCAACCACCTATGAACCCTTAGGGCAAAACGCTCCGCGCACTCGAATTACCATCAACCAGTTTAACACGCCCTTCGCAGGCGGATGGGGTCCTCAGTGGAATCCGTTTTTCTTTAACGATCCGTGGATTAATCCGTGGGGGAATCCCTGGTTTGATCCGTTTTTCGGACCGGTGTTTGGTCCGTCTGAATTCCGGTTCAACGGAGCCTACAACAGAAGACTTTT
>JADHLU010000022.1 GCA_016780435.1 Flavobacteriaceae bacterium | reverse complement strand
TACTTAAATATCATATCAAATCGCTTCTCACCAGCCTCTACGGCAACTGAAAGCGTATTAACAGCCGGAACCAGCGCACATGCATACTTCGGATTATAGGCACAGTACGGATTATAAGCTTTATTAAAATCAATGAGCACTGAATCTGCCAGCGGATAGCTCAGGTCGATGTACCTTCCGCCCCCGTAGGTACTTACCCCACTCGTTTTATCAAAAAAGGGCAAAAAAAGGTAATCGTCTTGCGCCTCATGGGCCCGGTACACTTCTAAGACTTGCGGTACACCTTTTAAGCTGAAATAGAGCCGACCGTAGACCACCTCTTTGGTGAACGAATTAGCGGTTGTAGGCATATCAAAGGCCTTAGGCTCAAGTTCTAGCTCAAATCGCGCATTCACCAAAAAAGAGGTGTCGGGTGTAAAAAAGGATAAACGCTTGAAGGCCGTTTTCTCTTTGGGCCTAAGCGGACTTTCTGACCCTTTAAAAGTTTCATTTTTAGCCAATTGCCACTTGTAGGACTCTCGCAAAGCCAGGGGCACCGTATCTAGATCAACGCTTGTTTGGTCTTCGTGATAGCGTTTCTCTGCACAAGATGCCAAGAGTAGAAGTAAACTAAACAGCGTGAATAGGCGCATCGCGTATAACTTGGGAAAGCACAATGTGGGTGCGGGTTTCTCCGTACGAAATTAGTAAATCTATGAGCTTCTCAAGGTGCTTTTGATCGGTCAATACCACCTCCATGATGATGTTTTCATTTCCGGTTACGCGGTAACAATTTCGAATTTCTTTCAACGAGGGCACTCGGGCGAGAAAGGGCTTTAGCATACCCACAAATGCCCTTAAGTGAATAATGGCGTGAAGAGGGTGACCCAGTAAAGTAGGATCTAGTTGAATACTGTATCCAAGAATGACGCCTTCATCTTCTAGCTTTCGCACCCGATCGGCAACCGCTGCCGAACTCAGGCCCACTTCGGCCCCCATTTTAGTGAATGAAATACGCGCATTTTGTTGAAGTAATTGAATAAGCCGCTGGTCGATTCGATCTATCATTAATAATTAGTTTTATTTAACTAAAAAACTTTATTTATTAATGTAAATATATAATATTACCTTAATTATTTTATTTCTGTGTTCTTGTCTTCGATTAATTTCGGATCATGTTGTTATCAGAAAAATTTTACCAAGACACGCTCTCACTTTGTGAGATTACCGAGCGCGTACGCTTTTCTGATGAAAACACCCAAAGGCCTAATGCGCTGACCTCAGAGATCACCCACCAGATCATCGAAGATTCTATACTACTAAAGCACAGTGTCTATAATGCACTCTACGATCACGCCTCGTTAAAGCAGCATTTTTCACTCATTCGTTTAGCCATGATACTGGCTAAAAACCTTCAGTCTTATCTCAGAGGGCTTGAATACGACCACGCGATAAACAAAGAGTATCTGCAGCTCTCTAAACGCGCATTGCGCCTGTATAGACGACTGCTACTGGCTAACTATAACCAGTGGCGTGCTCAGCTTAATTAGTTCGGTTTTTTAGAAAACCTAAGGTGGTTGCGTTAAATACAACGGGCTGCTCTACATTCACCACATGCCCACAACAGGCCACTACCTCTAGCGTGGCATTCATTTGATGTTTTAGGAGCTCCCGAATGGGCGGTAAAAAGAGGTAGTCTTCTTCACCCATCACGTATAACGTTGGAATATCCACATTTACGCTGCGGTAAAGGCGCAGAAGCGGGTTCAGTTCTGCCGTTAGCTTAAACCACTTCAGAAATTCTTTTTGGTAGAGTTTCTTCGCCTCGCGCACAAATAGGTGCCGCGACTCTTTGTGATTCTTATTCGGCATGATCACAAAGGCAAAAAAGCGGTACAACCAAATGTATGGAACCACCGATTTAAATGCATTTCCTAGATGAATCAAGAGGCGTGAGCGCACGTCAAGCTTTACAATAGCTCCGCCTAGTACCATAGATTGCACGCGCCCGGGATAGCGATCGGCTAAGTTTCGAATGAGAATAGTGCCCAGCGAAATACCTACGAAGTGCGAGCGATCAATGGCCAAAAAATCGAGCACCTCAATGATGTCGTCGGCTATAGAATTAAAGGTGTACTTGCTATTAAAGGCCTGTGTAAGAGAAATTTTAGAATCTCCGTGCCCCCTTAAATCGAGTAATAACACATTAAAATGCTTCTTAAAATCGCGAATCTGTTTGAACCAAATAGTCGAACTACCTCCAGCGCCGTGAACGAAGGTGACCCATTGATCTGACTGGGCATGAGTGTAGGTGGTGTAGTGAAGCATTTCTTAAATATACAGTAATGTTTGCATTTGTTGCTGCAAGCTTTGCGCCTCTTTGGCAGCTACCTCGGCAAAATCTGTTCTAGAAGAGGCGTAAATAATCCCCCTAGAGGAATTTACGATTAAGCCCACCTCTTTGGTTTTCGCGGCATCAAAGGCGGCCGTGAGTGATCCGCCCTGTGCGCCTATGCCCGGCATCAAGAAGAAAGAATCCGGGGCCAGTGCCCGTAGCGCTCTAATTTGTGCGTCTTGAGTGGCACCCACCACATACATGATGCGGTCACTCGAAGCGAGCTGTTGAGTCTTGGCCACCACCTTCTCAACCAAATGCTGCCCCTGGTGGTCTTCGTTCCATTGGAAATCAAACGCGCCTTTGTTTGAGGTCAATGCAAGCACTATGGCCATCTTGTCTTGATAGGCCAAAAAGGGCTCAATGGTTTCGGCCCCCATATAGGGTGAGAGCGTTATAGCATCGAAATTCAAGACTTCAAAGAAGGCCTTGGCATAGGCCTTAGCGGTGTTTCCGATATCTCCCCTTTTAGCATCAGCTATGGTGAAGTGATCGGGGTAGTTTGTTTTGATATAGCCGATGAGTTGCTCCAGCGCCTGCCAACCTGCTAAGCCATAGGCCTCAAAAAAAGCTAGGTTTGGCTTAAAGGCGACGCAGTGAGGCGCGGTTGCGTCAACAATGGCGGTGCAAAATTGGATCAATGCATCTTTTTTTCCTTTTAGATGATCGGGAAAAAGCTCCATAACCGGGTCAATCCCTACACAGAGAAAGGACCCCTTTTTTCGTATCTCGCTCGTTAAAAATGCTGCATTCATATTAGATGGTTTCAGAGGCTTCTTTGAGTTTTTCAGTGTTCTCTACCATCCTCAATTCATCGAGTATGCGTTGAATATCTCCGTTGATGATTCCTTGGAGGTCATAAAGGGTTAAGCCAATGCGGTGATCAGTGACCCTTCCTTGCGGATAGTTGTAGGTGCGAATTTTTGCCGATCTATCGCCTGAGCTCACCTGAGAATTTCGCTTAGCAGCGTCTTCTTCTTGCCTTTTGGCTAGCTCCAAATCGTACAGTCTAGAGCGCAACACTTTAAAGGCTTTTTCTTTGTTTTTGTGCTGTGACTTTTGATCTTGACACTGGGCCACTATACCGGTCGGAAGGTGAGTAAGGCGCACCGCCGAATAGGTGGTGTTGACCGATTGACCACCAGGCCCTGAAGAGCAGAAGTAATCTACACGCACGTCTTTCTGTTCTATGGCCACGTCAAAGTCTTCTGCTTCGGGTATGACCATGACTGTTGCGGCACTGGTGTGCACGCGCCCTTGAGTTTCGGTTTGGGGCACGCGCTGCACGCGGTGCACGCCGGCCTCAAATTTTAGTGTGCCGTAAACGTCTTGACCGCTCACTTCAAAATGGATCTCTTTAAATCCTCCGCTGGTTCCTTCGTTTAAATCGATGATATTCGTCTTCCACCCTTTTGACTCGCAGTATTTGGTATACATTCTAAAGAGGTCTCCAGCGAAAATACTCGCTTCGTCTCCGCCCGTACCCGCACGAATCTCCATAACCACATCTTTCTCATCTTCAGGATCTTTAGGGATGAGCAATAACTTTATTTGCTCCTCCACCAAAGGCAACTTCGTCTTGGCCTCATCAAATTGCATGCGCGCCATTTCGACCATTTCGGCATCGTCAGACTGAGAAATCAGTTCTTCAGCCTCGGCCAAATTGTTCTTTAGCTCTAGATATTCTGATCGCTTGGCGACAAGCGCTTTAAGCGAAGTGTATTCTTTATTTAATTGAACGTAACGTTTCTGATCGGTAATCACATCGGGTTGAATGATGAGGTCTCCGATTTCATCGTAGCGCTGCTTTATAATGTTTAGTTTATCTATCATCGATAAGTAATTGAATCGAAATTAAGTGTTTTTGCTCAGGTCTGTAGACGATAGCTAACGGTACTCGAAGGTGCCGTACTCACTTTCAATGGTGAGCTGCTTCTGGTGACTAGCCTCTACCCTACCAATAATCTTGGCAGCCACGCCAAAAGATTCAGAAATCGCGATGAGTTCTTGCGCAATTTCTTGAGATACATAGGCCTCTAGGCGGTGACCGCAGTTGAACACCTTGTACATCTCTTGCCAGCTGGTGGCCGACTGCTGCTGAATGGTTTTAAAGAGCACGGGCACTTCAAAAAGTTGATCCTTAATTATGTGAAGCTGGTCTACAAAGTGAAGCACCTTGGTTTGTGCACCACCACTGCAGTGAATGAGCCCGTGTATCTTTGAGCGATCTACGCTTTCGAGCATGGCTTTCACAATGGGGGCATAGGTGCGCGTAGGCGAAAGCACCAACTTTCCGGCATCGAGGGGTGAACCCTCAACTGCATCGGTGAGCTTTAGTTTCCCCGAATAGATTAGCTCTCGAGCAAGGCCATTATCAAAACTCTCCGGATAGGTGTCGGCTAGACTCTTGTCAAACATATCGTGACGAGCAGAGGTTAGGCCATTACTGCCCATTCCGCCGTTATAGTCTTCTTCATAAGTGGCTTGTCCGAAAGAAGCAAAGCCAACAATCACGTCTCCCGGCTGTATGTTTGCATTGTCGATCACATCGGTGCGCTTCATGCGTGCTGTTACCGTAGAATCTACAATGATCGTGCGCACTAGATCGCCCACGTCGGCGGTTTCGCCTCCGGTAGTATGAATGTCGATTCCGTAGGCCTTCAACGAAGCTACAAGCTCTTCGGTGCCTTCAATAAGTGCTCTGATGACTTCTTTCGGAATCAATCGCGCGTTGCGCCCTATGGTAGAAGACAGCATGATGCGATCGGTAGCCCCAACACAAATCAGGTCATCTAGGTTCATGACTAGCGCATCTTGTGCTATACCCTTCCAAACCGAGAGATCACCGGTCTCCTTCCAATAGATGTAGGCCAGTGAAGACTTCGTTCCGGCTCCGTCGGCATGCATCACTAGACAATAATTGGGATCACCAGTTAGCGCGTCTTCGACGATCTTGCAAAAGGCTTTAGGAAACAAGCCCTTGTCGACATTCGCGATAGCCTCATGCACGTCTTTTTTTGAAGCCGAGACTCCGCGCTGAGCGTATCTATTAGAATCTGAAGTGGTCATGAAGATCGTTTGCGCAAAAATAGAACTTATGCCATTATAAAAGAAAACCCAAAAGAGTTAAGGCATTAGTGGTTCAAGGCACACAATTTTAACAAGTTTATAATTATTTGATAACTCGGAGGTTATGTTGAAGGTTTAGATGCAGAAAGAATTATTTTCGAGAAAATTTCAATCAAATAATGATATGAGCAAAGCTAAATTAGAATACATCTGGCTTGACGGGTACACTCCGACTCAAGAACTCAGAAGTAAAACGAAAATTGTTTCAGACTTTGACGGCAAATTAGAAAGCTGTTCAGATTGGTCGTTCGACGGAAGCTCTACGCTGCAAGCCGAAGGTAACTCATCAGACTGCATTCTAAAACCGGTTAATATTTTTCCGGATCCAGACCGTTTAAACGGTTATTTAGTAATGTGTGAGGTTATGAATCCTGACGGAACGCCACACGTGTCTAACCATCGTGCCACCATTGATGATGACGATAACGATTTCTGGTTCGGATTTGAGCAAGAATACTTCTTGATGGACACCGAAACAGACCTTCCACTAGGGTTCCCTCGCGGAGGTTTTCCTGGTCCACAAGGTCAGTACTACTGCTCGGTAGGCGGACGCTACACTTGGGGCAGAGACTTCGTAGAAGAGCATCTAGATATTTGCTTAGAAGCCGGATTAAATGTAGAAGGAATCAACCAAGAGGTTGCGCCTGGACAGTGGGAATTTCAAATCTTTGCCAAAGGCGCCAAAGAAGCCGGGGATCAGATCTGGGTTGCTCGTTATCTTTTGAATAGAGTAACTGAGAAATACGGTTACTACATTGAACTGCACCCTAAACCCATTCACGGAGACTGGAACGGTTCTGGAATGCACGCGAATTTCTCAAATACATTGCTCCGAACTGCCGGAAGCAAGGATGTTTACGAAAAAGTTTGCGAGGCCTTCAGACCTGTTACCAAAGAGCACATTGCTGTTTACGGAGCCTACAACGACCAGCGTCTAACCGGACTTCACGAAACCGCCTCAATTAACCAATTCTCGTATGGGGTATCTGACCGCGGAGCTTCAATTCGCATTCCAATCTACACCGTTGAGCACGGATGGAAGGGATACCTTGAAGATAGACGTCCAGCTTCAAACGCCAACCCTTATCAGGTTGCAGGGCGTATCATCAAGACGGTCAATTCGGCCAAGTTATAGACAACTTTTGATTGATAACGTAAAAAACCCCCAGTGTTTACTGGGGGTTTTTTTATATCACGGTGTACACAAAAAAGAGATAGGCCGCAAGCAGAACAAGACCCTGCTTATAGTTGAGTATTCTGCTTTTAGAAATGAGCACAAGAGGCAATACGAGCAGCGCGAAGGCCACCATGAAAATAACATCGTTCGATAAAAATTTCGGATCGGTAACCTCTACTGGATGAATCATAGCCGTGATTGCAAGTACCGCCATAATATTAAAGATATTTGACCCTACCAGATTACCCAAAGAGATGGCCTTCTCTTTCTTGAGCATGGCTATTATCGAAGCGGCGAGCTCTGGAATACTAGTTCCTATTGAGACAACGGTAATGCCAATCACCCTATCACTCACCCCAAAGGTCTGAGCCAAGTCGATAGCTCCTTTTACTAGCCACTCTGATCCCAGCCACAATCCGGCCACCCCAATCGCTAAGTAAGTCGCACTTTTGATCGGCGAAAGCAACTCATCGTCTTCTGGTTGTTCATCTTCAACGGCCGGTTTCTGCACTTTCAACAGATACCACAGAAAACCAATAAGTAGTATAAAAAGCAAAATTCCCTCTGACAGACGGAGCATGGAATCATTCCATAAAAAAAACCACAACAATAACGAGGCCAAAATCATTACCGGCCAATCGGTCACGTAAAACGAACGCTTCACGTGCATAGACCCAAATAACAGCGTCACCCCTAACACCAAACCTAGATTGGCAATATTTGAACCCACCACATTTCCGAGTGCAATTGACGGAGAACCCGCAAGCGCAGCCTTCACACTAACCACTAGTTCAGGCAAGGAGGTGGCAAAAGAAACCACCGTCATACCAACCACAATTTTAGGAATTGAAAGTCTCAGCGAGATAGAAACGGCCGACTTCAGTAATAAGTTACCACCTAGCACCAAAAAGGATAGCCCGGCGGCGATCAAAAGAAAAGAAATCATGCCCCAAAGATACTAGCAATGGGCTATATTTAGCCGGAATTTCAACAGGATGAAGAGATCATTTTTTCGCGCTCTAGCCAAACTCAACAAAAAAGCACTACCCTCACTAAGTAGAAGAGGCGTAGACCCAGCGAAAGCCAAAAAATGGCAATTAGCCCTTCTGGGATACCGCTACTACGTCACTAAAGAATCTCTAGACGAGTAAGCGACTTTTAGCAGGCCATTGACCCCCTACAGGGCTTATTTCTTTTGCGAGAATTGTTTAATAACTTATATTTGCACCCCTAATCGGCCTCGTGGCGCAACTGAATAGCGCATCTGATTACGGCTCAGAAGGTTGCAGGTTTGAATCCTGCCGAGGTCACTTAAGAATCAATCAGATTTGCTATTGGGCTCAACTAATTTTGTTGGGCCCATTTTTGTTTGAGCCCTTTCCACAATTGGGATTACCCCAATTCTGTAATCAGTTGCTTAGCCACTTAATGGTTTTGAACTTGACTATTTAAAGATACAAAAAACGCCACTTGCTTTTGACACAAAATGGCGTTTTAGGGGTTTTGAGTCACCGATTTGACACATAATTGACACATAATTCCCCAGTAATCGTAAAACCAATTATTATCGACTTAGGGCAATCCTGTGCTACGATTTCAACACTTTTGGTTAATAACTTCTTGCTGAAACTCCCCTTAAAAGCAAAACAGATTTGGCACTTCTCGGTTATCCTTATAAAGCCGAGAATCTTTTTAAGTCTCTACACTTCTGTCACAACCGTTAGGCAGTTGGTTCAGGTACCCTAAGTCTGTGTAGTAATTGCCTTATGACTCTTTTACAGCTTTTGTGCGGCACCCCATAAGATTCAACCTACCCAGCATATACCAATCTGTTTAAAGCTGTTAAGGGGGTGCCTCTATCTGGAAGGTTTGCAAGGTTGTTTAATGAGTGGTTTAATAGGGCGCCCCTTAAAGGGCGCCAATAGATAGCTTCAACCGCAGCAAAGCTTACAGGCTATTAGTGTTATTTAGCTAACACCGATATAGCTATAATGCCAGCCCCTTAAAAGGGCTGGCTATTTATTCTAATAGACTGATTAAGAAGAGTGGTTTAATACGAGGGAGTTGCACTCCCTCTTTATTTTAACGGCTTAACAGGATATTCCAAACTAAAACACTTAGTGCATAAAGTAGTTACCTCTTAAACCGCTATCATATGAAAGAACACATCCATTTAAAGATTAGTGCCAGCGACAAACAGGAGCTGGCTGTTAAAGCAAAAGAATTAGGCTTAAGCCTGAGTGGCTATATCCGCTTTAGACTAAAAGATAGACAATTGGATAGAGAAGTAACCTTAAGGGGGATTGTGCTCCATAACTCCGAACACATATGATATAAGAAGCTAAATATAATGCGAAGGCTCCCAAAGCCGAAGCATTATTATAGCAGAATATTATATTCTATTGTGCTCGTAATTTGATTGATGTTCGCTATAGGCTCACCTCAAATAAGAACACATTAAGTTTAATAGCATTTAGTAATGCTGATGGGGTCCTAAAGACCCCTCAGCTATGATAGTGAAATTATGTAATTGGTTGACAGTTAGGTGTGAATAGTCTCTGAAATATAGAGCAGTCTTCTATTGAAGTATTATTCAGTAGTTGTTTGCTTGAGTGTGATAAGAAGACGGAGGCAATAGCCTCCTTTCCTCAATAAGCCAAGTATACTATAATCAAAAGAATAGCCAATATTATAAATGGTATCAAACAGCCTAAATAAGGGTAATCCCTTTGTGAACCCTTATAATTTGATAATGGTATAGAAGGAGAGGTAAAACTATTATTTGTCTTGGGTTCATCATTTGTCGGCAATAAAGCAACAACTAAAACACCTATAACACTAAATAAGAAACCAATAATTGCCCCTTCAGAAAGACTTCTGTTTTTCTGTTTTGCTATGTAGCCTCCTAAAATTCCTGAAGCTATTGAGGAAAATATGAGCAACCCAATCACCTTAAAATTCGTTTTATATCAGGTCTATTTCAAATAAAAAGTAGAAGGAGGCGATAGCGTACTATCCTTATTACTCCTTAACATCTAATTTGGCTAAATTTTCGTGATATGCAGTTCTTGCCATATTTGCGGATGTTCCTGCAATTGCTCCTTGAGCTATTGTCATTGTAACGAGTAAATCAATTATAGTTTCGTTTTGTGCAATTAAAACTTTAGTATGCTCCGAAGCTGGAAAAACATTAGCTAAGCCAATATTGTTTTTTAATTCAACTATTTTATTAACCTTTTCGGTAGATCTTGATCCTTCATCTGGAGGTGAACATGTCAATATGATGTATTTAGCAACTTACGAGAGTCCAGAAACTAAAAGTCAATTCTATGCTAATTTGTGGCTATATGTTCTGAACGGTAAAATTGTTAGAGTAAATCAATATAATCAATCAATCGAAAATTGATAAAATAATATCCTCCC
>JADHLU010000021.1 GCA_016780435.1 Flavobacteriaceae bacterium | reverse complement strand
AACGATTCTATTGCGCCCTGATTTGTTTCTATCGCCAGATAGTCTAATGAAGCTTAAATCTTCTGTAAAGTCACTCCATTTAAGCTCTCTGACCTCTCTGTGAGGTCTAAGCAGACAGCCATAGGTAAGTAGGCAACACAGGTATAGATTATCGTTGTAATGGCTTATTTCCTTTAATAGAGAAGGGATGTCGGCTATGGCTTTATTCAACTGTGCATTCTCTTTCTTTCGCTTAACAGACTCTACTGGATTATGCTTCATACCCAGCTTTACTGCCAAACGGCACAGGATATTTACATTCCTTCTTAGGGTGTTAAAGGAAGTATTGTTTTTGTATACAGAGAGAGCGCTCTGCACTACAGCTTCGCTTACTTCACCATTTATAGCCTTGTCCTTAATCCGCTCATAAGCCAACTTAAGGGCATTTAGGTGGTGTTTAGAGTGACCTTCTTTAAGCTTTCTTTTAAGAGCTTGTTCGAGGTAGTACAGGTCTGACTGGTTCTCTAAAATAGGTTGCCTGCCTCTTTGAGTAGGAACCATACCAGATAGCAGTTTAGAATAAACCTCAGCAGCAAGAATGTTTCCTTGATTGATACGCTCATTTAATGGAAACGAATTAGGCTTAAGGTTTACGCCAAAAGCCCTTCCATTTTGAAGGCGCATTCTTTTGCCTTTGTAATAAACAATCACTTCTACTTTACCATCGGCTCTTTGATGGATTTTGGGGTAGGAGATAGACTTAGTTTGACTCATAATTGACACATTTTTTGGGTTAAATGCGTCAAGCTGTATAGATACTGTATTTGTCGAACTTAGGCGCCTGCTTTGGGAGCAGGAGGTCGCAGGTTCGAATCCTGCCACCCCGACCAGAAAAAAGCCCGCAGCCCGCGGAGCGGGCTGCGGGCTTTTTTCTGATTCGACTCCCCTCTAGGATGCTTTGCTTTAGCAAAGCAATCCAGCTCAGTTTAAGGTCAGTTTATTTTACCTTCAAAAAGCAGCTACTACCCATAGCACCCCCAATCCATCGTTTAGAATACCGTTCGATTTCGAAAAATCAACTGTTTGACTTCGCCCGAATTAAATGTATCTTTGCGCCTCGATTTCGGTCGCGTAGCTCAGCTGGATAGAGCATCTGCCTTCTAAGCAGACGGTCGCAGGTTCGAATCCTGCCGCGATCACTTAAGGATCAAGAAAATGCTGGCACCGAAGGGTGCCAGTTTTTTTTATGTCTAGTTGGGTGGCAAGCTCGCTTGTCAAAGTAATTAGCATAAAAAACTAGGTGCTGCGCAGCAGCAGCATTTTCTTGATTTAGACTACGGAGCTCAAAGGAAAACACGAAGCGCTAGCTTCGGGTAATCCTGTGCGTGAGGGGAGCATTTTCTTGATTTAGACTACGGAGCTCAAAGGAAAACACGAAGCGCTAGCTTCGGGTAATCCTGTGCGTGGGGAATATCGAATCAATGAGCTTTCTTTTTTCGCAGGCAGGCTAGAACGAGCACTAAATTAGATAGGGTGTTGTACCACCTTATTATTCAATTCGATTGTATTTTTTTAGAGTTTCAATGAGTAAATCATGAGGTAACGCATACGCTTTATTTCCATTAATTCCTTCCATGGTTTCTGCACCTATCATAGCATTAATAATCGCTTCTTCTACAGCATGAACAGTAGCCTCAAAAAGTGGGGTCATCTTGTCATTCGAAAATGTTTCGACTGTTGTCGTTTTATCTCGACTAAATCCATTTTCATTTGCGGTTGAAAAGGCTAAATAAATGTCACCTGAACCATTACTGCCGCGTCCACCAACCAACCCCATTCCTATGGTAACTCTTTGCGCAATGCGTTTTAATTGATGAGAAAGTAGCGGCGCATCGGTTGCAATAACAACGATAATAGATCCATCACCTTCTTCTCTTCTTGATTGAGGTGGCGCTTTGTAGATAGAATTCAGTGTGTCTTTTAGTTCAATTCCTACTGGAACTCCCGCAATAGTTAGGTTTTTTTTAGATCCAAAATTGGACTGAACTAGAGCTCCAATGGTATAGGTCATGTTGTCAATAGTTACTAATCTAGATGAAGTTCCAGTACCTCCTTTAAACCCGAGACTGGTCATTCCTGTACCTCCACCTACATTTCCTTCTGCTAGTTTTCCACTTTTCGCAGTATTAATTGCTTCTAAAACATGTTTCTCTTCTACATGAAACCCATAAATGTCATTTAAAACACCATCATATGTCTCGGCAACAAGCGGATAGGTATACCATTCAACATCGCCGCCATACCAATCTGTGTCTACAAACCATTTTAATACAGCTTGCCTTACAGTACCAACACTATTTGTGTTAGTTATCATGATAGGTGTTTCTAAAAAACCTGATTCCGTAAGCCATGTGGTTCCGGTCATTTCTCCATTACCGTTTAGACTATACCAATTTGCGTATACAGGACTAAATTTTTTAGCCTTTCCACGTGGAAATATTGCTGTGACACCAGTTCTTATAGGTCCTTGACCAATAGTGTTTTTGCCATTTCCAGAAATAATAGTACTGTAGCCAACCTCAACTCCTTTTACATCTGTAATAGCGTTAAATTTTCCAGTAATGCCCGTAAATGGAATTCCTAAATCTCTTGCTCTTGGTTTTTGCCCATATGATTGAAAGCATAAAAGCGTTAGGATAATAACAACATATAGTCTTTTCATGATGATTAGTTTTTAATGTGATACAACATAGGGCTAAACGAATGAGTATGCATATATCTAAGTTGTTATTACCTAATTATCCTAAGTGCTGTGCAGCAGCATTTTCTTAGACTTAAAGCTAAATTATCACTGTTTGCGAAGGCTGCTCGATGAGTTTCAGTAACATCCCAAGCAGGTCGTAGCCGAAGTAGTCGGCTATGAAATGGGCCAAAACTGCGAAGGCGATCAAGGCCAAAATAAAGCGGATTAGAATGCGAAGCGGCGTAAGAATAATCTTGAGAATTTTATAAATCACTACTACGGCAATAGCCGAAGCGCCAACGATGAGTGCGATTTTAAAATAGTCGAATGCTTCCATTGTACTGACGAAGATACATTAATTGTTCACTTTGGTAGCCCTGATAATTAAGCCGGGATCGCTACCCACTAGAAATAAAAACTCGTTTTCACTCTCTTTAAGATTCAGCGCTTTTCGCACCTCATCGGCACGTTGCTTCCGCCCCTTTACCTGCACACTAAAGGCGTTTTTACTAAATCGCTTTAGATTCTTTTTTGAATAGGGTATCAGCTCTTGGATGTGAAACAGCCTCCCTGGAACTCCGTGAACGACTTCCTTAGCAGTCAACAAGAAACTGCTGTTATTGGCGAAATGCAGTTGGGGATGGCGCTCAAGCAGACCGCTGAAACGTCTCGATTTTACAAATGCTGCAGCCGGATCTATCAGATAACTGGCTTCCTCAAAAGGCAAAAGAGGTTTATCAAAAGCGTCTGAACCGGTTGCTAGTTCTTCAACCAATTGTGGCGGTTTATGCTTAAATAGAAAGGCGTGCACAAGCTTTATTTGAGTTGATTGTTGTTCACGACTAAGCCATAAAACGAGTTCCTTTAATTCGTTCTCGACCGAAATCAGATCTACACGAATTAGGTCGGGTAGGTGCTTTTTGGCATAGCTCAAGTCTATCATCGGCGATACTTTAATGCCTATCAAGCGTGCCTTGCTGAGCAGGCTAGCGTACTGCTCAATGATGTTAGGTGCATAATACTCAAATCCGATTCGTTTAGCACCGGTCTCATCGCGCCTGTCAGGGTCTAAAAAGAGAAAATCGACTTGGGGCATATCGGTCACATAGGCCTCGGCAGAGGCCGTGCGCACCTCAATGTTTAGGGCATTGAGTTGCTTAAAATTATGCCTACTCAGCTCAGCAAGTTGCGCATCTTTTTCAACAGCTACTACCGTGCCGAAGCTTTTACTAAAGGCATGGGTGTCGACCCCGAAACCTGCGGTCAAATCTACGGCCGTGTGAGCGCCCCCGTTGACTAAGGTGCTAGCCACTTCAGCTTTGTACGCTGCGGTAAATAGTGAGCTACATTGCTCAATAGCCTTGGGCGGGGCGAAGATTAGCCCATCGGTTTCAGCCCATTCAGGCTGCTTCTTTCGAAGCTTTTCTCGGGCCTCTAGTTGGTATACAATTTCGGCATTGGCAATTCCGTCAAAAAGAGGAGGTTGAAACACCAATTTGGCCACATCGACAGGCGATTGTTTGCTGATAAACTGCTGAACAGATTCTTCAGTTAAACGCGGATTCATCTAGAGGTCTTTAGTGAGCTTTTGCACCCACGAATGTTCGCGGTAAAAAACTTTTAAGATCACCTTGATACTCGTGTACACCGGAACGGCCACAATCATACCCACTATTCCGAAGATCAGCCCTGAGCATAGAATCACCAAAAAGATTTCGATCGGATGCGATTTGACACTTTTAGCGTAGATAAATGGTTGAGAAAAGAAGTTGTCAATGAGCTGTCCGATGACTACTCCGCCTAAAACATAGTACAGCTTAGGCAGGGTCTCGGTAGCAAAATCAAGATTCAAGTCTCCTATTAGCGTTAAGAGCAGCATAACCGCAGCCCCTATGATTGGGCCAATGTAGGGGATGATATTAAACAAGGCACAGAGAAAGGCAATGGTGAGGGCATTTTTTACCCCTCCGAGCATGAGCGCAACAGCGTAGATGATCAGTAAAATGGAAAGCTGAAAAAGGATGCCGATAAAATAGCGCGTCAGCAGCTTTTCGATTTGATCAATAGATTCTAAGGTCTTTTGCTCTTTTTCGTCGGCGATAAGGGTGAGGATTCCCCTTCTAAACAAACGCTGGTCACGCAGAAAGAAGAAAGCCAAAAAGAGCACGGAGAACAATCCGACGCTAAAACTTCCAAATGCGCTTCCGATCTGCTCCAACAGATAGGGCAGAAAATCGAGATTTATCGATTCAAACCACCTTGTGATAACTTCTCTAAGATTCAGGTGAGTAGACAACTCAGGAAACCGCTGAATAGCCACTTGATTCAGTTGATCAATGGCAATCAGCGCCTTGCTCGTTAGCTCTTCAACATCTAGGAGTGACAGTTGCTCTCCTTGACTGAAGAGCACGGGCACAAAAAGGGCGAGCAGTCCGATTAAAATAACTAATTGAATCATTAAGGTCGCGACGACCGCGATTATAGTGGGTAGCTTCAATCGCTTTGACAGAAACGTCACAATCGGTTTTCCGATAAGACTTAAGATGGCCGCCACCAACACGTAAACAATAACCTCTTGAATGAGGTAGATGCCATAAGCTAATGCAGCTAGCCCTATCAGGCTAAGTACACTCTGTACAATGGCTTTGGTTAGTGCTTGAGGAGTCATTTATGGCTAGCTTAGAGTTGAGCACACAAAATACGATTTATCGCAACGATCGCGGCTGTCTCTGTTCGAAGCCGCTGATTTCCTAAAGAGAAGGCCTTAATGTTGTTCTCTACAGCTCTTTTCACTTCGTCTAGACTGAAATCGCCCTCTGGGCCTATCATGAGGTGGTATTCACTCGATGATGCTCCCAAGTGAAACAGATCGATTTTATCGTTTTCTGGATAACAGTGCCCGATCAGGGTTACACCGTTTCGCTTAAGCCCGACGTAATCGATTACCGACTGCTCAGGCTTTAATTCGGGTATATACGCATTTAACGATTGTTTAAACGCACTTTGCAGCGTTCGCAGCGCCCGTTCTTTGTTGAACTTGCCCTTTTCACAGTGCGCACCGATTAAGGGGGTAATAGAGCGCACTCCAAGCTCTGTGGCCTTTTCTAGGCACCACTCAAAGCGGTCATTGCTTTTGAGTAGGGCAAGAGCTAGGTGAATGGTATAGGTTGGTTGAGGTTCGCTGACTGACTTGTCTATGTGCACCACGCAGGCCTTAGGATCGGATATGAAAATTTTTCCATAGAAAAGATCTCCCTGACCGTTTCCTAACTCAATGCTGTCGCCCTCCTTTTTTCGCAATACACGCGTGAGGTGTTTGCTTTCAAACGCATCCAAGGTGTATTCTTTTTCACCTTTAACGAGCTTAGGGGCATAAAAACGTTGACTCATAGTTGAACAGAATAGCGCGCCTGAGCGTTTACCGATAAGTCGGAAAAGTCGGCTTTTAAATATTTGAAATAAGCAGAAATACCAATCATAGCCGCATTGTCTGTGCAGTAGCGCAGTTCGGGTATGAATACGTCAAAGCCCTTTTCTTGGGCTGCCGATCTAAGTGCTGCTCTTAAACCAGAATTGGCGGCTACACCTCCGCCGAGTGCTAGCTGGCGTATACCCGTTTGCTCTATCGCTTTTAGCGCCTTTAACACTAAAGAAGAAATGATCGTTCGCTGCAGCGATGCCGCTAAGTTGTTCTTGTTTTTGGTGACAAAATGTGCACTTTTTGAACTGTTCTTGCGCACGAGTTGTGAAAATTGGGTTTTAAGCCCACTGTAACTGAAGTCTAATCCGCCCACTGAAGGAATACTTAATTCAAAAGCGTTTGGGTCGCCCATTTGGGCTAGTTGGTCTACGTGAGGTCCGCCTGGATAAGAAAAGCCTAAAACTTTGGCCGATTTATCAAAACATTCTCCTACAGCATCATCTAAGGTTTGACCCAATAATACAAATGTATCAGGCGCATTTACCTGTACAATTTGGGTGTGCCCGCCGCTTACCGTCAGGGCCAAAAAGGGGAAGCTTGGTGGCTTGGGGTGGGCGTCGTCAATAAAATGAGCCAAAATGTGTGCCTGCATGTGGTTCACCTCAATAAGTGGGATGTGTAATGCCTGAGCCAATGATTTGGCAAAAGAAACCCCAACCAGCAGCGAACCTAAGAGTCCTGGTCCTTTGGTAAAGGCGATTGCCGAGAGGTCTTTTTTAGCGATATTTGCTGTATCTAGAGCCTCCTTGACCACTGTAACAATGTGCTGTTGATGAGCTCTAGAAGCTAGTTCAGGAACCACTCCGCCATAGCGCGCATGCATTTCTTGGGTAGCAATGCAATTAGATAACACCTGTGTGCCTTTTAAAACAGCCGCCGAAGTATCGTCGCAAGAAGATTCAATGGCAAGAATTAAGGGGTGCTCAGTAAGGCTCATAGTCGCAAAGATAACCGCAAATAATCAATGAGAAAACGACTCTTTTTAGGGTTACGCATACTCTTGGCCTTACTGGTAGCGCTGTTTTTACTCACGCTACTGGCATCTACACCTAAAGTTCAAAACCTCATTGCTCAGCGCTTGATTAACAACCTTAGCGGGCGCTACGGTATAACCCTCTCCGTTGATGCGGTGCGTGTAAATCCGCTAAGTTTAAATGCCACCGTTCAGCACGTATTTGTTCCTGATCACAAGGGAGATACTCTTCTATATGTTCGCTCTCTGAGCAGTCGATGGAATTCTTTGGCCGCCTTCGTGGGCAACTCGTCTGCTGTACAATACAGTCTAGGAGAGACCTATTTAAAGGTCCAGACGTATGAAGGAGACACGCTCAGCAGTTTAGCTTACTATTTAAATCAACTACCTAAGGGAAGAAGCGGGCGATTTAAGGCCAAGTCTATAAGGGCGGGTTCGGTGCGTATCGATTATAGCGAAGCGTTTAAGGGTGATGCCCACGAATTTCAGTTGCAAGATATCACCTTGGTAAATGTTGTGGCTTCTAAGGATCAGATTGCCGGTCGTCTGCAGTTTGACGGAGTTTATCTCAAAAACGGCAAGGTGATTGAGCCTAGACTTACAGCCAATGCAACGGTTGATACTCAAGA
Organism: Flavobacteriaceae bacterium; assembly: GCA_016780435.1. The sequence continues at coordinate 2,541 of JADHLU010000021.1, read as the reverse complement.
AAACACCTTGGTGGTGAGTGAACTCAACCTGCGTACCGAAACGGATGCAATAGCCCTTTCTTATCTCAATTATGACAGGGATTCGAAGCGATTGGAGGCCTTAATTAAAGAGTCATTTGTGAGTGGAAACCGTTTAGAATCAATCGGTTTAAAAGGCTTTGGAAACCGTGCGCTATACTTTGAAGGAAGCTTGTCTGGTGATGGCGATAAGCTCTTTGCCAATAAGTTAAGCGTGCAGTGGGGAAATAGCTCGGGTTTAATTGGGGGATTTGTAGGGCTAGACGAAGCATCACAGTCGTATGAAATGCAATTTTCAGACATTCAAGCTCAATGGGCTGATCTCAGCTGGCTGACCAAAACGCTTAACTCGCAGTCTGATTTTCAACCACTATTGAGCCCTCGAACGGCTATCACAGGTTCGCTAAGCCTCTCAAGAAAGCCCGATGCGCTTTCGGTTTCTTCATCCTTAGTTATTGGAGACTCAAGTCTTGAGGCTTCGTTTAATCGTATGGGGCAGCAAGAGTTGCTGCAACTAGATGTTCAGTCTTTTCCTATCAAATGGCTGTTGAAAGGGGCAACCCAAAGACTTTCTGCCTCTGTTGAGGCTAATCGCAAAAAGGGTTATCCGTTTGAGCTCAATGCGAATATCCGCCGAATTGATTTTGACCAAGGTCCAAGTCTAGAACGCATAAAATGGGAAGCTCTGCCCATTGACTCTGGCTATACTATGGCCATTTCAAGTGAAGTGCCTGGGCAATCATTTGAGGCCCTATTTGACTATGAAAAAGTCAAAGACCGTTATTCGATTGAAGGTAAGGTTGATGTAAATCGGTTAAACGCCCTAATGAGCACCCCTGATTTTGAAGCCCTGCCCTTCAGCACTGCGGCCTCATTTTCGCTTTGGGGGAGTTCATTAAGCGACATACAAGGTCAGCTAAACTTAGACGCTTTGCTTTTCTATCCGCTTAACCGCGCTATCGTAGAAGTCGGATCAATGCGTATGAGTCATACCGCACTGGGTCGAACAGAGCGGCAATTCATAGTGGTTTCAGAAGACTTTGTCAATCTTCAGGCATCTGGAAATTACCATCTCTTTGATTGGCAGCAAGCCGTTAGTCAATTAAAATTTCCCCGAACACTTCAATTGGATGCCGATATTCAAACCGGAGATAGGTGGGTTGAATTGATCGAGGGCTCTACGGTTTTACCTGAGGTGAGTGGTTACTTGCGTTATACTGATGGAAAATTGAAGTCAGATATTAAACTCTCTCAATTTAGTTACGATGTCTTCGACATGAAGCAACTTCGCGCTTTCAGTAACCCTTCAGGAGGCTTTGTTTTAGAGGCCGAGTCGCTGCTTAGCCCTTATTTTTCGCTGGCCTCAGTCCATGCCACTATTAAGGGAAATCGGTTAGAATTAGAGGCCTCCACTACCGGAGCAAAAGCCGATCGATTTTTAGTGAATTCAAGTTGGAATCGCCTCTCTGACGATCAACTGCTCATAGCTATTGATCCGTCGCGCTTCACACTAAAGCAGTACCAGTGGGCTATAGAGAAGCGGGCGGAGTTTATCGTTGACTTTAACCGCCGAAGTGTATCCCTCGACCGCCTCGACCTAAAGACACTCGATAACGGCTATCTTTCGATATACGGAGGCTATAATGGCAACGACAATTACGCAATTAGCCTAGAGCTCGAAAATGCACCTATTGAGACCATTACTCCCGAGATCAAGAACCTATCGCTCAAAGGAAACGCGACAGGGCTACTTCAGTTTAAGAAACAGGGCAAAAGGTACGAGCCCAGATTCAACTTGAGTGTAGAAGATTTATTGGTTAACAATAAGTTTGTGGGCTTCTTTAACGGAGTGGTTTTGGGTAGTGCCAATGCCGATATTTTTACCCTGCAGGCGGACGTGCTAAATTCTGGTCGTGCCGCTCTCGAGCTTTCTGGAATTCTCAACCAAACCGAAAACGGCTCTTTTGATTTGGATATAGATGCGCGACTTGCTCAGTTTGATATTTCTCCTTTTTCTGAATTAGGAACAACCACATTTTCGAACCTAAGAGGGCTTGCAAGTGGATCTATCAGTCTGGTAAACACCTTAGAGCAGCCTGAGTTAGTGGGCACACTTAATCTAGAAGATGCCGGACTGAGCTTTCCCTACCTAGGTGTAGATTTTAAGATTGCCAATTCACCCCAAATTCGCTTGAACGGCACTGATTTTTACTTCGACCATTTCAAGCTAGTGGATACCGAATTTGATACCGCTACTGAAATAGATGGATTCATTTACCATCAAGGACTTAAAAATTTTCAGTTTGACTTAAACGTCAAAACCTTAAGCGAGGCTTCGCTTGTTTTAAAAACGCGACAACGTGAAGATGCCTTGTATTACGGAACCGGTTTTGTGTCAGGAGTGGGTTCAGTGAAAGGAAATCCTCAAAACACGATCATCACTGTAGATGCGGAAACGAAACAAGGAAGCAGTTTGTTTATTCCTTTAATCTCTGAAACGGTAGATTTCAGTGATGATTTAGT
>JADHLU010000020.1 GCA_016780435.1 Flavobacteriaceae bacterium | reverse complement strand
GATGAGGTAAGCGAGGTAAGTCTAGAAGAAGCGACCACTACTATGGAGCTTCTGGCTAAAAAAGAAGGTGTTTTTTCAGGAATCAGCAGTGGAGGTTCAGTAAAGGTAGCCTTAGACCTCTGTAATCAACTTGACAAGGGCCTAATTGTAGCTATAATCTGTGACCGCGGAGACCGCTACCTATCAGACATGGAATTTTAGTTACTTTTGAAGTTCAAACAACCCAAATGAAAGAAATTTCCTCTATTTGCTGCATTGGTGCTGGCTATGTAGGTGGCCCAACCATGACGGTGATCGCCCATAAATGCCCCCACATCAAGGTTACGGTAGTCGATATAAATCCAGAGCGCATCGCTCGTTGGAATGCCGAAAATTTAGAAGAGCTACCCGTTTATGAGCCAGGGCTTGCAGAGCTAGTGCGACACAGCAGGGGCAAAAACTTATTCTTCTCTACCGAAGTTGAGAAAGCCATAGACGAGGCCGAAATGATTTTTATTTCGGTCAATACGCCGACCAAGACTTACGGTAAGGGCAAGGGTCAAGCGGCAGACCTAAAGTACATTGAACTTTCGGCTAGAACCATTGCAAAGGTCGCCACCGGTCATAAGATTGTAGTCGAAAAATCGACTTTACCCGTTCGCACGGCTCAGGCGCTGAAAAATATTTTAGAAAATACAGGCAATGGAGTGAAATTCGAGATTCTATCAAATCCCGAATTTTTAGCAGAAGGAACGGCTATCGAAGATTTGCTGAACGCAGACCGCGTACTTATTGGCGGAGACAACACGCCTTCAGGTCAAGCCGCTAAAGACGCCTTGTCGGCGATCTACGAACAGTGGCTTCCAAAAGAGCGCATTTTGCAGACGAATGTCTGGTCTTCTGAGCTTTCCAAGTTGGTGGCTAATGCGTTTTTAGCGCAACGCGTTTCCTCAATCAACGCCATTTCAGCCCTCTGTGAAAAAACCGATGCGAATATAGACGAGGTGGCACGTGCTATTGGTCAAGACAGTCGAATAGGCCCAAAGTTTCTCAAGGCCTCGGTGGGTTTTGGTGGATCGTGCTTCCAAAAGGATATTCTCAATCTGGTGTATATCGCTAAAAGCTATGGCTTAGATGAGGTGGCTGATTATTGGGAACAGGTCATACTCATGAATGACTATCAGAAAAGGCGTTTTGCCGATCGCATCATCCGCACCTTATACAATACCGTATCAGGCAAGAAAATTGCTTTTTTCGGATGGGCCTTCAAGAAAGACACCAACGACACACGAGAGTCTGCTGCCATTTACATAGCCGATGCGCTCATTGAAGAGCGTGCTCACATAACGGTATTTGACCCCAAGGTGACACGGGCTCAAATGCTTAATGACCTTAATCAACTAGGAACACGAACACAAGAGGAGAATGAGCGATACCTGACGGTGAGCAATGACCCCTATCAGGCATCTGACGCCGCTCATGCCATTGCCTTACTCACCGAATGGGACCAGTTTAAGACGCTTGACTACGAGCGTATTTATGAAAAAATGCTCAAGCCAGCGTTCGTGTTTGACGGAAGACGCATACTCGACAGAGAACAACTGAAGTCTTTAGGATTTCGAATGTATACTATAGGAGAATAAAACGATGACTATACTCGTCACAGGGGCTGCCGGATTTATCGGATACCATCTAAGCAAAAAGCTTCTTGAGGCTAATCACCAAGTGATTGGCGTTGATAATATCAATGACTATTACGCCACTGAGCTAAAATACGCGCGCCTTGAAAAATTGGGTGTAGCGCCAGTCGACGCCGCCATTGATGGGTTAGAATGCAGCTCAGAACGCTATCCCAACTTTAAATTCGTCAAGGTTGAATTGGCTGATTCTGCTGCGGTAAAACAATTATTCAAGAAATACACCTTCGACAAGGTTTGTCATTTGGCGGCTCAAGCAGGGGTTCGCTACAGTATCGAGAACCCCGAAGTGTATATCCAAAGTAATTTGGTGGCCTTCGGTCATTTGTTGGAGGCCGTAAGGCACAACCATGTAGATCACCTGATATACGCCAGCAGTTCAAGCGTGTATGGAGAAAGCCAAGAAGTTCCATTTAGCGTAACCCAGCGCGTCGACCATCCGATTAGTCTGTACGCGGCTACCAAAAAAGCGAATGAACTAATGGCTCATACCTACAGCCATCTCTATGGGTTTACGACAACAGGGCTGCGTTTCTTTACCGTTTACGGCCCTTGGGGAAGACCCGACATGGCCTATTACCTGTTTACTAAGGCCATTTTGAGCGGTGAGCCCATCAACGTCTTCAATAACGGAGAAATGAAGCGCGATTTCACCTATATCGACGATATCGTAGAAGGGGTTCAACGCATCATCGAACAGCCGATTTTAGAACGAGAACGCTATAAGATTTACAATATCGGAAACAGTCGATCCGAGAAATTGGCTGACTTCATAGAAACCCTCGAGAAGCATATCGGAAAAAAAGCAAAAAAGAACCTATTACCCATGCAACCCGGAGATGTAAGCCAAACCTTTGCTGACGTCAGCGCGCTGCAATCAGATTACGGTTATGCTCCAAGCACCACCATCGATGAAGGGCTCAAGCAGTTTGCTAGCTGGTACTTGAAAACTAAGCTAGGTTAACTAGTCTTGGTCGCGGTGCCTTGACTCGTAGGCGCTCTCGTATAGGCGCTCGTAAATAGGCACGACTTCAGGTAAATCAAAGCGCTTAGCAGACTCAAGCGCGTTCGCCTTCATGCTGCGCAAAAGTTCTTCATCTTGTGCTAAATTCAAGGCGTAGGCACTCATCTGTTCTACATCACCCACCTCACACACATAACCCGTTTTACCGTGAATATTTACCTCGGGTAATCCGCCCGCGTTTGAAGAAATTACGGCTGTTTTATTGGCCATGGCCTCTAGCGCTGCAAGTCCAAAACTCTCTTCTGATGACGGAAGCAAAAAGATGTCTGACATGCACAAGACCTTGTCGATCTCCACGCTATTACCTAGAAATTTGACCTTGTTATAGACCCCTTTCTGCTTGGCTAGTCGCTCGGCCTTAATGCGCTCGGGGCCCTCACCTACCATGATCAGCACAGAAGGTTGGCGCTCATTTACTCGGGCGAATACCTCAACCACGTCTTCGACCCGCTTTACCGCCCTAAAATTACTGACATGAGTAAATATAATCTCAGTCTGAAGAGCCATTAGGGTTCGATCACAAGGCTCTTTGGCCTTTTCGACATAACGCTGAATATCGATGAAATTAGGAATAACCTCAATCTCTTTTTTAATATCAAACATGGCGTAGGTTGTATCTCTCAGACTCTGTGAAACGGCCGTTACCCGATCTGATTTGTTGATGCTAAAGGTAACCGCAGTGCGGTAAAACGGATGGCTCCCCACTAAGGTGATATCTGTGCCGTGCAGTGTAGTGATCATGGGGATAAAGATACCCTCCTCTTTCAGCATCTTCTTGGCCATATACCCAGCATAGGCGTGGGGAATGGCATAATGCACGTGCAAGAGTTCTATTTGATAGGCTTTTATGGTATCGACTAGTTTACTCGATAATGCCAAGTCATAGGGCTGATGTTTAAAGAGCGGATATTCAGGTAAATCGACCTCGTGGTAATAGATGTTCTTTTCAAGCAAGGCAAGACGAACAGGTTGGCTATAGGTGATGAAATGAATCTCATGACCCTTTCGGGCCAGGGCCATACCCAATTCTGTGGCTACAACTCCACTGCCTCCAAAAGTTGGGTAACACACAATAGCAATTTTCATGGTCGAATCTCTTTGGTCAAAGATACCATTTCTGCTTCCTAGTAAAGGCGAGCGTCGTAAATGGCTTGCTGAATGGCTGTGCGCATATCGGTTGAACCTAATAGGTTGTTATCCATAGACGGATAGGTTCGATTCGACACAAAAACATACGAAATTTGAGTCTCGGGGTCTGCCCAAGCGTAGATACCTGTAAAACCGAAGTGACCGAACGAATGGCGCGAAACGCATCCGCAGGTCGACCCTCTGCCCTCGAGTTGAGGCTTGTCAAACCCTACTCCTCTTCGGTTATCACTGTTGCAGTAGTAACAGGTATTGAACCTACGAATCGTTTCTGGATTCAAAAAGCGCGTCTCTCCGTATACTCCGCCCTGCAAGTACATCTGCATGATTTTGGTCAAGTCGTTAGCGTTGCTGAATAATCCGGCATGACCACTGACCCCGCCCAACATGGCCGCTCCCATGTCGTGTACGTAGCCTTGAATCGTGTCTTGCCTAAAATAGCGGTCGATTTCTGACGGAACAATCTGCGATTTAGTAAAACGCTTCAACGGATGGTAACCCGAAAAAGTAGCCCCAATGGGTTTGTACAGAAAGGCTTGAATCTGTTCTTCAAAGGGGGTGTCTCGGCGATCTAGGCGCTTGGCTATCAGATAATACGGAAGATCGCTATAGCGGTAGGTTTTAGACTCAAGCGAAACATTAAAAATAGTATCAAAAATCGCGTTGTCGTAGTCCTTTATTAAAAATAACGAATCGGCCACTTGAGTGGGGTAATCGGTTGAATAGGTCTGGGCATAAAAAGCCCTGTCTGGCTGCTGTTGAACATCTATGGTTTCTTTGTAAAACGGAATCCAAGCCGGAAGCCGCGCATTATGTGAAAGCGCTGAGATTAGGTTCACTTCTCCTATAGGCTTGTCGCGTAGGGCGGCAAACCAGTCTTTAAAGCGGTCAGAGAGCGAAAGCTCACCTTCTTCAGTCGCTTTCATGACTAAGGGTAAGGTCGCGGCAATTTTGGTCACCGAGGCCACATCGTATACTGAACTCCACTGCACAGGCTGTTTTTTGCTGTAGGTATGGTGTCCAAAATTTCGCTCGTAGACCACTTTGGCATTTCGGCTTACTATGATTTGTCCGCCAGGGCTCATCTGCTGATTGAGAATCTGATCAATGAGCGAATCAACCTCTGCCAAGCGCTGTGATGAAAAACCCTCGCGCTCAGGAACATTCGAATAGCTAAGTAAGGGCAGGTCGCTGGTCTCAATGCTGCCCAACTGTTGGCCAGAAATCTCTATTTCAACCGGTAAAACCCCCTTGCTAGGCAACGCGCCAAATAAGATCTGAGCCAGCGATCTCTGAGACGCTTCTCTATTTTGATATCCCACTACCAGCGCGTCTGGAGCACGATCTAATTGCAGATCAAAAAGGGTGTAAGGCGTGCCGAAATGTGCCAGTATCAGCGGTGTACCTACCTCACTTAACTGATGAATCAGCTCCCAGTAAGCAGTGCTGATCTTACTATTTTTCCAAGGCGTGTCAGTGTTGCCAAAATGCCCCACTATAACCGCCGCATAGGCCTCGGTGTTCAGTGTATTAAGCTGTTCGGCCTGATCATGATCAACGTGGGCATAGCGCTGCAACATTTCAGCAAATGCAGTTGATCGATCGGCCTGTTCTCCAATGGCCACAAAAAGGTACGACTGATCTAGACTAAGGGGCAGCAGGTCTTCAGAATTAAGCACAGTGGTTATAGCCGCTTCGTAGATTTCCTCAGTGAGTAACTCATCGGCTATAGCATTCAGGTCAGAGGCTAAATCGTCAGTCGAAAGGGGATCGAATCGATTCAATCCGACCATATACTTTGCTTTAAGGATCTTTTTCACCGAATGGGCCAAACGATCTTCGGTAAGCCGCCCGCTAGCGTAGGCCTCTTTAAGCACCTGAATAGAAGCACTAACATTCTCAGGGTACAACAAAATGTCTGCCCCGGCCATCAAGGCCTCTAGGGCCACCTGATCGACATTTACAGATTTACTTACTCCCTTCATGTTTAGCGCGTCGGTGATCACTAACCCTTGGTACCCCATCTGTTCTTGAAGCAACTCGGTGCTCACTTTGTACGAAAGTGAGGCTGGAGTGGTAGGGCTTCCAGTTATCGATTCAAGCGCGATATGCGCAACCATAACCGATGCAATATCTGCTTCAATCAAGGCCTCAAATGGAAGCAATTCTTCGCGCTCTAAGCGCTCCCTATCAGCGGTGATAACGGGTAAATTGAGATGGGAGTCTGTGGCCGTATCGCCGTGACCCGGAAAGTGCTTAGCCGATCCCAAGACGCCTTGGCTTTGCATTCCTTTGGCCAGAGCTACCGAGAGTTCACTAACACGCTCGGGGCGGCTCCCAAATGAGCGGTTGCCAATAATGGGATTTCGCGGATCGGTATTCACATCGGCAACCGGCGCATAGTTCATATGCACCCCTATACGCTTGGCATGCTCAGCCAGTCGTTCGCCTACCCTATAGATAAGCTGATCGTCTTGAACCGCCCCTAGGGTCATGTTATACGGAAAAGCGTAACTGTTTTTCAGCCGCATAGATAGCCCCCACTCGGCATCCATAGTAACGAGTAGCTTAGTGTCTGACAGCGACTGGTAATGATTCGTCAACTGCAGCTGAGTAAGGGGATCCCCAACAGAAAAAAGCAGTCCGCCAATGGCATGATTTTTAATCAACACTTCAATGCGCTGCCTTTCGCCCTCAGCTCCTTTAGAATCTGTAAAGACAAAAATCAACTGCCCTATTCGTTCGTCTAGCGTCATCGACTGGTACGTCAAATCAACCCACTGCTGTTGGGCCTCGAAATCCTCAGCCCGCAGTGGATCGTTCGAAGCGGTGGTTTGCGCACTAACTGTGCTTAAGAAGATTAGGCTTAAAAAACTTAAATAAATGAAGTGTTTCATATTAAAAATAGCGCTGATGCCAGCTTTCTTGAGCCGTGACTTCCCAATGAGACTCGAATTCTGACTTAGTAGTCACCAGATTGTTAAACACGATGGTGTCAGGAGTTACCGATCGGTTCTTTACTAACGCCTTGAACTCGGGTATGCTTTTGTGCACAAAATATTCCCCTTGTTTAAACGTTACATTCATTTTGTCGAGCAGTACCTTCGAAAAATCAGCCTCAAGTTGTTGAATAAAGCGAACCGAGCTGTCAATTGAGCAACCCGAAACTTGAGTGCTCTCTGTTTCTACCGCTAAGACAATAAAGCGCTTATACTTAATAAGAAAAGACGCTTTAAGCGGATTATTATGGGCCACCCAGCCGTTTACGAAGGTCTCGAGTTGCTGTTGTAGTGAAGGCAAGTCACTTTCGTTAAAAGGGGTGTCTGACGGATAAATCCATATTCTAGCCGTATCGTCTAGCTGATCAAAGGAAACATACATAGCTACTATAAATCTTTAGCCTCGGCAATAAGCTGGGCAATGTCTTTAACACTTACAGCGGCTCCTTTTTGCGTCATTCCATCGTTTAGCATAGTACTGCAAAATGGGCAAGCCGCCGCTACCAAGTCTGTTTGGGTTTCTAACACCTCTTCGCTGCGTTCTATATTGATGTCTTTATTTCCTTTTTCGGGCTCCTTAAACATTTGAGCTCCCCCAGCTCCGCAGCAGAGGGCATCCTTCTTACAGCGTCTCATTTCTACGAGCTCTGCGTCAAGCTTCTCAATAAGCGCCCTAGGGGCCTCATAGATCTCATTGGCCCTGCCTAAGTAGCATGGATCGTGATAGGTGATGCGCTTTCCCTTGAAGGTGCCTCCGTTTAGGGTAAGTCTACCTTCTTCTATGAGCTGCTTTAAAAATTCGGTATGGTGAAGTACTTGGTAGGTTCCGCCTAAAGCAGGGTATTCGTTCTTAAGCGTGTTAAAACAATGCGGACAGGTCGTGACAATGCTTTTTACTCCATATCCATTAAGCACCTCTATGTTTGATAGGGCTTGCATTTGAAATAAAAATTCGTTTCCAGAGCGCTTGGCCGGATCGCCGCTGCACGACTCTTCTTGGCCCAGTACCGCAAAAGAGACCTTAGCGTCGATGAGCAACTTCGCAAATGCCTTGGTGACCTTTTTAGCTCGGTCGTCGAAGCTTCCTGCACAACCTACCCAAAAGAGCACCTCTGGAACCTCTTCTGCGCTAAGGCATTCAGCCATTGTTCTGATATGTAACTCAGCCATTTATCTCGTTGTTAATCGTTGACCCAGTTCATGCGATCTTGGGCATTAAAAGCCCAGGGGGCCCCGTTGTTCTCTATGTTAGACATCATTGCGTTTAAATCGGCTGGTGCCGCAGCCTCTTCCATGACGATGTATTCGCGCATCTTCATGATAATAGATAGCGGATTGATCTCAATCGGACAGGCCTCAACGCAGGCGTTGCAACTAGTGCAGGCCCAAAGCTCTTCTCTGCTGATGTAATGGTCTAGCAAGGTGGCTTCTTGAGTGGCCGTGTCTAGCTTAGATTTAGTCAATATCTCGGCACGATCGCGTGTGTCCATCATGATCTTTCTAGGCGAGAGCAACTTTCCGGTTTGATTGGCCGGACAGGCCGCAGTGCACCTTCCGCATTCGGTGCAGCTGTAGGCATTCATAAGCTGTAACCAAGTCAGATCGGTAACATCTTTGGCGCCAAATCGCTCAATTTCTTGTGTAGCGTCTGGCTCTTGCATGCTGAGCATTGCTTTAACCTCTCGAGTGACCACCTCGTTTGAAGCGAACTGCCCCTTGGGGGTTAATTGGGCGTAAAAGGTATTGGGAAAGGCCAGCAGGATATGCAGGTGCTTAGAGTAGTACAGGTAGTTCAGAAAACCCAAAATACCCAGAATGTGGGCCCACCAGGCCGAGCGCTCCACTAAAATTAGGTTAGCCGTAGACCATGAGTCAAAAAGAGGAATAAGTGCAGAGCTCACCGGGAAAAGACCGGCCTTCGGATAGTGCGGCTCTTCTCTTAACTGCAAGGCGTGATCCGCCGCGTTCATAGTCAAGAAAAGCAGCATAAGTACGACCTCTATAACGAGAATAAGATTCGCGTCTAATTTTGGCCAGCCTTTCATTTCGGCGCTTCTAAAACGCGTAATGTGAATGATATTTCGGCGAAACCAAAAAACGAGTACGGCAGCTATGACCGCAAACGCAAACCACTCAAAGGCGGCAATGGCAAAGTCATAGGTCGAGCCCAAAAAAGCGAGCACGCGATGCGTTCCGAAAATACCGTCAATCACGATCTCTAAAAGTTCAATATTGATGATGATAAACCCGAGATACACCACCAGATGCAGAACGCCAACTAATAAGTTTCTATGCATTTTTTGCTGCCCAAAAGCCAGGCGAAGCATGTGCATAAACCGCTCTTTTGTGCGATCTAACTTGCCAAGAGGTTTTCCTTGTAAAATAGACCGCGACAAGCGTCTAATATTGCGCAAAAAAAGTCCAACACCAAGACCAAGCAGTCCCAAGAAAAGCATATTCTCTAGGCCCATAGCATCAGTTTTTTTCGCTGTTTAATGCCGGGTCGTTTTCAGGTAATTCGTAGTCTTTTTGCTTTTTACCAAAGACGGAGACCGACAAATAGCGTTTTGGATTCAAACGCAAATCTTGAAGCAACAACTCAGTCTGCTTCAAATTAGCCTGCAACGTAGTGTATAGGCCATCATCAGTGGCTAATAGTCCGAGCGTACCCTCTCCTGAATTTATTTGTTTCAGTAGTGTGTCTAGTGATCCTAGAGAAGCGTTCAAATGAGCTATAGTAGAGGCGACTGAGGCTCCGTCTAATTCAGCTGTGGCCTTAGAGAGATTTTGAGTAAGCTTAGCGGTGTTCTGTAGTGTAGTATCAATAGCCGATGCGTTAGTCCTAAGTAGTTCATTAAAAACTTTAGTGCTCTGATTGAGCGAAGTGGCCGTTTCGCTGAATTGCTTTAGGGTGGTTCTCAGGTTTTGTTGCGTTTCTCCATCTAAAACCTCGTTTAGCCCCCTAACGAGAATTTCGGTCTCTATAAGCGCCTGACTCACCTTTTGTTCGAGCGGATCCAATATAGTTTGGACCTTATCGAGCATGCCCACTTGAACACTCGAAGGCAAAGTGTCGCCCGATTGAACAGGTCTATCTCCGTCATTGGCTACAATGATTTGAAGGCCTTTCCCACCTAAAACAGAAGTGTCGTAAAGTTGAGCCACAGAATTCTTGGAAAACGAATAGTCAGTGAGCAGCGTAAACGTGACCAGTAGGTTGCCCTTAGGTTTCAAAAAATCTATAGCATCTACAGTGCCCACTACGTAACCGTTAAGACTGACGGTTGTTCCGGTTTGAAGTCCACCGACATTGTCATAGACGGCGTAAAGCTTTTTCGAGGCTCCAAAAAGGGAGGTTGATTTCAGGTAACTAAATCCAAGTATGAGCGCAGCAACACCTGCAAGAACAACAATTCCGGCCTTTAGTTCATTAGATAGTTTTAAAAATCCTCTTTGATTCATAGCAGATGGGTTAGCGTGTCTTTTTAACTACAAAGGCGTCAGAAAAACCCTTTTCAATAGCTTTTTTTCTTAGTAAGGCGCCTAATTCTTCAGAGACGGCCT
>JADHLU010000019.1 GCA_016780435.1 Flavobacteriaceae bacterium | reverse complement strand
AATCAGCACAGCCCGAACGAAAATCTGCGCGCTCAGAATTTAAAAGACGGATTGCGCACGCTGATCGCCGTGCTTAGCGCGGAGAGTTACTAGGCTTTTTAGGCTGTTGCACCCTGAAGTATTCGCGATCTAGCGCCTTGTTATGTATGCTGTCCCAGCTACTGTAATGGCGCTGGTCTGCGAGCTCGGCGGTGCTTACTCCCCAAAGCGCACTCTTGATCTTGATTTCATCAATGGTGAGGTTGGGTTCTAGGTTTTGGGCGTGGTATCCGGTGTAAAAGAAATAAGAAAGTCCATTCAGGCCTTTTGTTGCGTCTTGAACGAATAAAGAGGCCATTCGGTGGTCAGAGTGATCGCCCGGATTGCGTTTTTGATCGGCTTCAGGCAAATGCACTTCTAGGGTGTCGGTCTTGTGAATCGATGAAATGAGGGTTTTGAGCGTGCCTATGAGTGTCTCTTTATTGCTATAGGTCGAGCGCCCGTCTATGCTTGTTAGATCAACAATGTTTCGATTAAATAGCTTCTCTAAACTCTTGTTTTGATTAGCGCTAAAGCCAGATCCGTCTCCGTTTCCGTCAGGCAAGCGCATGAAGTAAACCGAGAGCTGTTTGTAGGTGTATTTTAACAGAAATTGGTTGTTGATCTTGATCCATTCGCGCTGCATTTCGTCTCCGTAAAACGTTCCACTGCCGTGGGCATTCACCATGAATCGGGCGGCTGCAAGCGCCGAAGATTCGCGGGCCTTGTAATAGGCATCGTTGCCCATTTTATGACCGGCGTCTCCTGCAGTCAAGTGTAGAATCACGGTGTGGTCTTTGGCGTTTTGAGCACTTTCAAAGGCCTTAATGCCCATAAATAGCTGCCAATCGTCTTGGTGAGCCGCCACGAAAACACGAGTAGTTTGCGCAGGGCTAAGCAGTGTCACCAAAAAAAAGGCCAGAGAAAAAAAGGGGAGCTGTTTCATACTATAAAGATATGAACTCTTTGTCTGAGCGGGTTTTTGGCTAAAAAATAAAAAAGGATCTCATTTTAGATATAATGCACATTTTTATTTAAACCATTGTTAATCAATTGATTATTTTTACGTTTTACAGTTGAACGTAATAATTGTTTTTAAAGCCAATAATGGTGCTATAATTTCCGTAGGTATTTTCGTTTGAAATCAGCTAATAACCATGAGTAAACCGCTTAACAAGTACAGCCAGGCCGTAAGCCAAGATCCGACTCAACCGGCGGCCCAGGCTATGCTGCACGCCATAGGGCTTACCAAAGAAGACTTTAAAAAGCCTTTTGTCGGAATAGCCAGCACAGGTTATGAAGGCAACCCCTGCAACATGCACCTCAACGATTTGTCGGTCGACATCAAAAAGGGCATGCTTGATGCAGACCTAGTGGGGCTCATTTTCAATACTATTGGCGTAAGCGACGGCATTTCGATGGGCACTCCCGGAATGCGTTTTTCACTTCCGTCTCGCGATGTGATTGCTGATTCAATTGAAACCGTGGTGCAGGCCATGTCGTACGACGCCGTGGTTCCGGTGGTCGGATGCGACAAGAACATGCCCGGAGCACTAATGGCCATGCTGCGCCTCAACCGCCCGAGCATAATGGTATACGGAGGCACTATCGCATCGGGATGCCACAAGAATAAAAAGCTAGACGTAGTTTCGGCCTTTGAAGCCTGGGGCGAAAAAGTAGCTGGAAAAATAGACGAAGCCGAATTCAACGCCGTAGTTGAAAACGCTTGCCCAGGAGCAGGAGCTTGCGGCGGAATGTACACCGCCAACACCATGGCCTCTTCTATCGAGGCGCTGGGAATGGCCTTGCCGTACAACTCATCGAATCCGGCCACCACACAAGATAAATTAGACGAATGCTATAAGGTAGGGGCGGCCATGAAAATATTGCTAGAGCGCGACCTCAACCCAAAAGATATTGTAACGCGCAAGTCACTTGAAAACGCCATACGCCTTATTGCGGTTCTCGGCGGATCGACCAATGCCGTACTGCACTTCTTGGCTATCGCCAAGGCGGCCGAGATCGACTTCACGCTTGACGACTTTCAAAAACTCATGGACAAGACGCCATTTTTGGCCGATCTGAAGCCTTCAGGTAAGTACCTGATGGAAGACTTGCATCGCGTAGGAGGAGTTCCGGCGGTCTTGAAGTTCATGCTCGAAAACGATATGCTGCACGGTGACTGTATGACCGTGACTGGTAAGACCATAGCCGAAAACCTAGCCGACCTAGACGGTTTACAAGAGGGCCAAGACGTGATCTCTCCGATCGATAAACCCATCAAGGCCTCTGGGCACATTCGCATTCTAAAGGGCAACCTAGCTCCTGAGGGTTCGGTGGCCAAGATCACCGGAAAAGAAGGGCTTCAGTTTAAGGGCCCCGCACGCGTGTTCGAGGGCGAGTACGCCGCTAATGACGGCATTAGAAACGGAGAGGTTAAGCCCGGAGACGTGGTGGTTATTCGATACGAAGGCCCCAAGGGAGGACCCGGAATGCCCGAGATGCTTAAGCCCACAGCGGCCATCATGGGCGCCGGACTCGGAAAAGAAGTGGCCCTAATCACAGACGGACGCTTCTCAGGGGGCACACACGGCTTTGTAGTCGGTCACATTGTACCCGAGGCCCAAGAAGGCGGACCCATTGCCCTAGTTCAAGACGGAGACATCATTGAGATCAACGCCGAAACCAACACGCTTAGCGTTCATGTGAGCGAAGAGGAGCTGGCCGAGCGCGCCAAGAAATGGACCCGACCCGAATACAAATTCAAAAGTGGAATTCTATATAAATACATCAAAAACGTGTCTACAGCCTCTAAAGGTTGCGTGACCGATGATCTCTAATCATGTCAGAAAAATTACACATCAGCGGAGCCGAAGCGGTTATTCGATGCCTGCTTGCAGAAGGGGTTGACCTGATTTATGGCTACCCTGGAGGGGCCATAATGCCGGTTTACGACGAGCTGTATAAGTTTCAAGATCAGCTTAATCACGTGCTCACCCGCCACGAACAAGGGGCAACTCATGCCGCTCAAGGCTATGCCCGCACTTCGGGCAAGGTCGGAGTGGCCATCGCCACATCGGGCCCAGGAGCCACTAACCTCATCACAGGCATAGCCGACGCACAGATCGACTCTACCCCCTTAGTATGCATCACCGGCCAGGTGGCTTCGCATCTGCTGGGTTCTGACGCTTTTCAAGAGACCGACATTATCGGTATTTCTACCCCGGTAACCAAGTGGAATTACCAAATCACCCACGCCGAGGAGATTCCTGAAATCATGGCCAAGGCCTTCTACATCGCCCGATCAGGAAGACCCGGCCCGGTGCTCATAGACATCACCAAAGATGCTCAGTTCGCCAAATTTGATTACAGCTATAAGAAATGCACCGGTGTGCGCAGCTACAAGCCGGTTCCGACCCTAGATCACGATCAGGTGAAGGCAGCGGCCGAGGCTATTAATGGGGCGAAGAAGCCGCTAATTGTTTGGGGCCAAGGGGTCATTTTGGGGCAGGCCGAGGCCGCCTTTAAGGCCTTTGTTGAAAAGTCACAGATTCCGGCTGCTTGGACCATTTTGGGGCTTTCGGCCCTCGAAACGGCTCACCCCTTGAACAAAGGAATGTTGGGAATGCACGGAAACTATGCGCCTAATCTGCTTACCCAAGAGTGTGATGTGCTCATTGCCGTGGGCATGCGCTTTGATGACCGCGTAACGGGTCGACTAGATGCTTACGCAACGCAGGCTAAGGTGGTGCATTTAGAGATTGACCCTGCCGAAATCAATAAGAACGTTCACGCCGACTATCCGATATTGGCCGATTGTAAGGCTAGCCTAGAGGCCCTCACGCCTTTGGTACACACCAAGAAACTCGACGAGTGGATGGCCCGATTTGATGAGCTGTATCAGCAAGAATACGAGGTGGTGATTGACAAAGACCTCAGACCTCAAAAAGAGGGGCTCAGCATGGGCGAGGTCATTGTGGCCATCAACAAAGCGAGCAAGTCTGATGCGGTGATTGTAACCGATGTGGGTCAGCACCAAATGGTCGCCTGTCGCTATGCCGAATTTGTGCGTTCTAAGAGTAACGTGACCTCTGGAGGATTGGGTACCATGGGATTCGCCCTTCCGGCTGCCATCGGAGCCAAGATGGGCGCTCCTGATCGCCACGTGGTTGCGGTGATCGGAGACGGAGGCTACCAGATGACCATTCAAGAATTAGGTACCATCTTTCAAACCAAGGTTGGAGTTAAGATCGTGGTGCTCAATAACGACTTTTTAGGAATGGTGCGTCAGTGGCAACAGCTTTTCTTCGAGAAACGCTATGCCTCTACAGAAATGACCAATCCTGATTTTGTTGCGATCGCCAAGGGCTATTACATTCCGGCCAAGAAAGTGACGGCTCGCGAAGAGCTCGAATCAGCCGTCGCTGAGATGTTAGCCACTGAAGGTCCGTACTTTTTAGAGGTAGTGGTAGAGAAAGAAGATAATGTGTTTCCGATGATTCCGACCGGAGCCTCGCTAACCGAAATACGCTTAAGCTAATGAGCCAAGATCCTATTCGATACACGATATCGATTTATTCAGAAAACAATGTGGGGCTACTCAATCGTATCTCTGCCATTTTTCTAAAACGCCACATCAACATTGAAAGTCTGACGACTTCATTATCAGAGATTCCTGATGTGTTTCGCTTTGTGATCGTGGTGATGGTCACCGAGCCCCAGGTACAGAAACTGGTACAGCAGATCGAGAAGCAAGTCGATGTGATCAAGGCCTACTACCATACAGACGAAGAGACCATCTTCTTAGAGACCGCGCTGTATAAGGTAAAAACTAGCTTTTTATTTGAGGAGCGCCAGATCCAAAATTTTATCAAAGAGAGCCACGCTAATATTGTGACGGTTTCTCCGGAGTTTTTTGTGATCGAAAAGACCGGATTCAGACACGAGACAGACGCCCTAAGAGAGGCGCTGCAGCCTTTTGGGCTGCTACAATTTGTGCGCTCTGGCCGTATTTCGGTTTCAAAAGCCCCCATGGGTATCTCACAAATCTTAAATTCGTTCAAAGAAAACCTAACCTAGACTATGGCAAATTATTTCAACCAACTATCGTTAAGAGAGCAATTACTGCAACTGGGCAAGTGCCGCTTTATGGGCGCCGAAGAATTTGCCGACGGCGTTTCGGCTCTTGAGGGAAAATCAATCGTTATTGTGGGCTGCGGCGCTCAGGGTCTCAATCAAGGGCTCAACATGCGCGACTCGGGCCTCTCGATAAGTTATGCGCTGCGCCAATCTGCGATCAGCGAAAAGCGCGCCTCATACCAGAATGCCTCCTCGAACAACTTCAAGGTGGGCACCTACGAAGAGCTTATTCCACAGGCCGATGTAGTGATCAATCTGACTCCTGATAAAAACCACAGCTCGGTAGTTAAGGCCGTGATGCCGCTAATGAAAAAAGGGGCAACCCTTTCGTATTCGCATGGGTTCAATATGGTTGAAGAGGGCATGGAGATTCGCAAAGACCTCACTGTGATCATGGTGGCGCCAAAGTGCCCCGGATCTGAGGTTAGAGAAGAGTATTGCCGCGGATTTGGGGTTCCGACCCTCATCGCGGTGCACCCCGAAAACAACCCAGAGGGCAAAGGGCTCACGCAGGCTAAGGCCTATGCCGTAGCCACCGGAGGGCACAAAGCCGGAGTGCTCGAATCTTCTTTCGTCGCTG
Source organism: Flavobacteriaceae bacterium (assembly GCA_016780435.1). The sequence continues at coordinate 4,722 of JADHLU010000019.1, read as the reverse complement.
AGGTCAAGTCAGATCTGATGGGAGAGCAAACCATCTTGTGTGGGGTGCTTCAGACCGGTTCGATCTTGTGCTTCGATAAAATGGTAGAAAAGGGCATTGAGCCTGCCTATGCAGCCAAGCTCATTCAATACGGATGGGAGACCATCACCGAGGCCCTCAAACACGGAGGAATCACCCATATGATGGACCGTCTTTCAAACAGCGCCAAGCTCAAGGCCTTTGAGCTCTCAGAGCAGCTCAAAGAAATCATGACTCCACTCTTTCAAAAGCACATGGACGACATCATGTCGGGTCATTTTTCTAAGACCATGATGGAAGACTGGGCCAATGACGACAAAAACCTGCTTACCTGGCGCGCCGCCACCGGCGAAACCGCCTTTGAGAAAACCGATGCGACCCCTGCAGCGATCGACGAGCAAGAATTCTTTGACCACGGCGTTTTGATGGTGGCTTTCGTTCGGGCCGGAGTAGAACTAGCCTTTGAAACCATGGTTGACGCCGGAATCAAAGAAGAGTCAGCCTACTACGAGTCGCTTCACGAGACTCCACTTATCGCGAACACCATCGCGCGCAAGAAACTATACGAGATGAACCGCGTAATATCGGATACCGCTGAGTACGGATGCTATCTTTTTGATCACGCGTGTAAGCCGCTGCTTGCCGATTTCATGAAGTCGATTGACACTGCTGTAATCGGAAAGGGCATGCCCTCTAAAGGTGTAGACAACCAAGCGCTAATTGCTGTAAATGCGAAACTGAGAAACCACCCCATCGAAAAGGTTGGGGCCACCCTGAGATCAGCAATGACCGCAATGAAGAAGATAGTTTAGTTTTACCTAATCAATCTAAGGCCATAAAAAGGGCGCCCATCGGGCGCCCTTTTTACTTTTGACTTAAATCGAGATAGACACGGTTTGACCGGCCTTAGTTTGATTATTTTTTAATCTGAGCCACAATGTAGTCGCCGACCGCTGAGGTACTGTAGGCTTTGCCTTTACCCGCCAGGTCTTCAGTGACTACCATATCGGCTAGCGACTGGTTTACCGCTTTGCGAATGTGCTCGGCCTCTTCTTTTAGGTCAAAAGACATCTCAAAAAGCATGGCCGCCGAAAGTATAGTGGCTAGCGGGTTGGCGATGTTTTTGCCGGTGGCCTGAGGAAACGATCCGTGAATGGGCTCGTAAAGGGCCACTTTGGATCCGATCGAAGCCGAGGGCATAAGCCCCATCGAGCCTGAGATTACAGAGGCTTCATCGGTCAAAATGTCTCCAAATAGATTTTCGGTGATCAGCACGTCGTACCCTTTGGGCCACTGAATGAGGCGCATAGCCACCGCATCAACTAGCTCATAGCTCACGGTGACCTCTGGGTACTCTTTCTCCATGCTTTGAACGGTCTCGCGCCACAGCCTTGAGGTCTCAAGCACATTGGCCTTATCGACAAGACAGAGCTGTTTTCTTCTGCTCATGGCCAGCTCAAACCCTTTACGAGCCAAGCGGATAATTTCATCACGGGTATAGGTGCAGGTGTCGAAGGCGGTATTGTTGTTGTCTTGACGACCGCGCTCTCCGAAGTAAATGCCTCCAGTCAGCTCTCGAACAAATACCAGGTCGGTGCCCTCTATGCGTTCGCGCTTAAGTGGGCTGTTGTCGATCAGTGATTCAAACACGAAGGTCGGTCGCACGTTGGCGTAAAGACCCAACATCTTGCGCATGCGAAGCAGTCCTTGCTCGGGTCTTACTTTGGCCGACGGATCGTTGTCGAAGCGCGGCAATCCGATGGCTCCGAAAAGCACCGCGTCTGAGCTGGCACAGATTTCGTGAGTCTCGGGCGGATACGGATCTCCCACCGCATCAATAGCCGCAGCCCCGGTTAGCGCTGGCCTCCATTCAATTTGGTGACCATAGACTTCGGCAATGGCGTTACTGACTTTAACCGCTTCGGCGGTCACTTCGGGGCCAATGCCGTCTCCGGCTAATAGGGCAATATTCATCTTCATGTTTAGGCGTTATAGAGTTGATTTAGCATTTTTTCGGTAGCCTTGATGGCAGAAACCGTCTGATCAGAGTCTAGCCCTCGAGTGATAAATTCGCGACTCGAGCTCTTCCAGGTAATGGTGGTTTCACAAAGGGCGTCAGAGTTACTTCCGGGCGGAATGTGCACAAAGTAGTCAATCAACTGCGGAAGCTCGCGTGATTGCTGCTTGTATATTTTTCGAATGGCATTGAGAAAGGCATCGTACTGCCCGTCTCCGCAGGCATTTTCTTCGTAAAGTGTATCCTCAATGCGCACGCTCACGGTGGTAGAAGGTTGAAGCCCTTTGGCGTGAGTGAGCACATATGACTCAATCTTCACGCGCTGCTCGTAGGCTCCCTCACCCAATACATCAGAAATGATATAGGGCAAATCGTCTAGCGTTACCTTTTGTTTTTTGTCGCCTAGAGCGATCACCTGAGCGGTTACTTTTTTGAGCTCCTCATCGTTTAGGCTGATGCCCAGATTGCCGAGATTCTTTAAAATATTGGCCTTTCCGGATGTCTTCCCAAGAGCATACGATCGCTTGCGCCCAAATCGTTCTGGAAGCAGATCGTTGAAGTAGAGGTTGTTCTTGGCGTCTCCGTCGGCGTGGATTCCGGCCGTCTGGGTGAACACATTGGCACCCACCACAGGCTTGTTCACCGGAATGTGAAACCCACTGAAAGTCGCCACGAGTTGGCTGACCTTGTAAAGCGCCTTTTCTTTTACGCGTGACTTTACCTCGGGAACAAAGTCGTTGATCACCGCAATACTGCTCGCGAGCGCGGCGTTGCCCGCTCGCTCGCCCATTCCGTTCACGGTGAGGTGCAAGCCATGAACCCCGGCCTTGACGGCCTCGAGCACATTGGCCACTCCTAAATCGTAGTCGTTATGACCGTGAAAATCGAAGTGGGTAGTGGGGTAGCGCTCTAAAATTTCTTTTAAGAAGGCGGCGGTCTCTTCGGGGGTTAAGATGCCCAACGTGTCAGGCAGCAGAATACGTTTTATAGGCTGAGTGACTAGAAAATCTAGGTAGTCGAAAACGTAGGACTTCGAGTTGCGCATGCCGTTGCTCCAGTCTTCGAGGTACACGTTTGAGGTGATGCCTCTTTTTTGGGCCTCTTGAAGATTTTGACCGACTTGCTCAAAATGCTGCTCGGGTGTTAGCTTCAGCTGGTGGGTAAGGTGATTAAGCGAACCCTTAGTGAGCAGGTTTTGAACTTGGGCGCCTGCCGACTGCATCCAGTCTAGAGAAACGTTTTTGTCTACAAAGGTGAGCACCTCAATGCGATCGAGTAGCCCCTTTGATTTGGCCCATTGGGTTATGCGATTTACGGCCTCTTGTTCGCCTTCAGAAACGCGTGCAGAGGCAATTTCTATGCGGTCTACCTGTAGCTCTTCGAGAAGTAGCTGCGCCACGGTGAGTTTTTCTGCCGCGGTGAAGGACACCCCTGATGTTTGTTCACCATCGCGAAGCGTGGTGTCCATGATTTCGATAGGCCGTTGTTTGGAGTTCATGAGCGTGTGTATCGCACGCGCCTAAAACGGGCGCGACTGAGCGAATTCTTTTATGGCCGATTCGATGTTGAGCAAGTAGTCGATGTCGTCAAAGCCGTTTTGAAGGTTTTGTTTTTTATAAGAGGATATCTCAAAACGCTCTTGCTGTGCGGTCGCCTCTAGCGTTACCGTCTGCGACTGTAGATCGACCGTGACCGTCGTGCTCGGGTCTTTCTCGACCGCGGCAAAAATGGCTTGCAAGAAGTCTTCAGAAACTTGAACGGGCAACACGCCTATGTTGAGACAGTTGTTTTTAAAGATGTCGGCAAAAAAGCTCGAGATCACGCAACGAAAACCGTAATCGTATATCGCCCAAGCGGCGTGCTCTCTTGAAGAGCCCGATCCAAAGTTTTTGCCTCCTACCAAAATTTTGCCCGAATAGGTAGAGTTGTTCAGTACAAAATCGGCCTTAGGACTTCCGTCTTGATGGTAGCGCCAATCGCGAAAGAGGTTGTCTCCAAACCCCTTGCGCTCAGTGGCCTTCAAGAAGCGGGCTGGAATGATCTGATCGGTGTCTACATTTTCAATGGGAAGTGGAACAACCGAGCTGGTTAATCGCGTGAATTTATCGTAAGCCATATGAGTTAGTCTATTAGTGTTCTAGGATCGGTTACTACACCCGTTACTGCGGTGGCGGCTGCCACGGTTGGGCTGGCAAGCATGGTACGTGCACCAGGACCTTGACGCCCTTCAAAGTTTCGGTTTGAGGTGCTGACCGCAACCTTTCCGGCCGGAATTTTATCTTCGTTCATTGCCAGACAAGCCGAGCATCCGGGCTCTCTAAGCTCAAACCCTGAGGTCGTTAAGATGTCGTAAAGGCCCTCATCAATAATGGCCTGACGCACCTTGTGCGATCCGGGTACAAGCCATGCAGTGATGTGATCGGCTTTTTTGCGCCCCTTCACAATTGAAGTAAACGCTCTAAAGTCTTCGATGCGTCCATTGGTGCAACTTCCGAGAAAAACATAGTCGACCTTCTTACCTAGCAGTGGCTCGTTTTCACTAAAGCCCATGTAGTCTAGTGACTTTTTGTAGCTCTCTTTGCTTCCTTCGGTTTGAGCAGCGGCAGGAATGCTGCCACTGATGCCCGTTCCCATTCCTGGGTTGGTACCGTAGGTGATCATGGGCTCGATTTCAGGTCCGTTCAAGA
>JADHLU010000018.1 GCA_016780435.1 Flavobacteriaceae bacterium | reverse complement strand
AGCCAAGGTACCCTTCACCTCAAGACAAGACATACTGGTCGAGGTGCTGCAGCTCAATGTGTCTCAAGACGCTTACAAACACTTCAGAACCCTGAAAGACCTGGTCGACAACAACAGCGGATTCAACGCCCCGCTGCCCGCCGCCCTGATCGGCAACTTCACCAACCTCACTAACCCCGATCGCATCGCCCTAGGACGCTTCACAGCCGCGGCAGCGGTAAATCAAAACATCTTTATCAGGCGCAGCCTGCGTTCAGAATCCCTAAGCGGAGACTTTAAATTACATCAACCCGAAATCTTGGGCGACCCAGTGCCCCAGCCCCTGACCTACGTGGCCCCTTGCGTTGAGGGCCTATACCGCACCTCAGACCTAGAGGCCGATCGACTGCGCTATTTTGAGGGCAGTGCACTAATTCCCCAAGACTTATGAGCAGCGCAAACACATTCATGGGGGTGCTATTAGCATTGACCTGTAGCCTGTTTTTTTCGGCCCCTTTGCAGGCCCAAGAGGCCAACTTTTCTATTACGGTGACCGATGCCGAAACCAAAGAACCCTTGAGCGGAGTGACGGTCTACATCAGCGAGTGCGAGTGCGGAGGAATCACCAACCCCAGCGGCATATTTCTGAAGCGCCTAGAACGAGGCAACTACGAAATCACCCTTGACTACCTGGGCTACGCCACTCAAACCCTAAAGGTTAACCTAGACGGCAACAAGAGCCTGGTCGCCGCCCTTGAGGTCACTCAAGAACAGCTATCTGAGGTGGTGCTCACGGCGAAAAAGCGCAACCAAAACGTCGAAAGCCCTCAAATGGGCGTATTTGAACTGAGCAGTAGAGAGCTGGCCAAAATGCCCGCAGCTCTGGGAGAGTTTGACGTGCTGAGAAGCATTACCATGATGGCCGGAGTCAACAATGCCGGAGACATCAGCAACGGCGTCTCTATTCGCGGAGGCTCTCTTGATCAAAACCTCATGCTGCTTGAATCGGCTCCGGTGTTTAATCCGACCCACCTCTTCGGTCTGTTCTCGGTCTTTACCCCAGAGGTCATCTCAGGAGTCGACATCTACAGAGCGAACATACCCGCCAAATACGGCGGACGCATCGCCTCTGTCGTGGATGTCAAAATAGAGAATCCGTATACCGATTCCTTTAAGTTCGAGGGCGGAATCGGCCTCATATCAAGCCGTCTTTCACTAACAACACCTATTATCAAAGACAAGCTCATGCTGCTTGCCGGCGGTCGCGTGGGCTTTAGCGATCTGCTATTTCCGCTGCTGGTTCCGCGCCTTAAAAACACCCGCGCCAACTTCGCAGACAGCACCATCAAACTGCTCTACCTGCCCACCGAAAACGATCAGCTCACCTACACCAACTTTTACTCAAAAGACTTTTACCAGCTCGATCTGATCTCTTCTATCGAAAACATCGTGTCTTCGGCGAATCAGTACGATTTCATGACCATGAATCACACCCTGAAATGGCTCCACACCTTCGATAACAACACCAACTTGACCAGCAAGCTGGTGCGCAGTGATTACCTACCTAAAAACTTGTTTCCGGAGGTCGATAGCGACAACGTGATTGAATTTGAGTCGAGCATACAGTACCTCAGCGCACAGATCGAGTACTTTAACAACCAACCCTCCAAGGTCGATTACTATCTAGGGGCTCAGCTGAACCGATACACCATTGAACCCGGAAAACTCGACCCCGGATCGGGCAATTCGATTAACGCAGTAGATCTAGGGCAAGAAATTGGTGACGAGTGGTCGGCCTACGCTAGTTTAGACTTTTCGCTCACCCCCAAGCTTACCCTGTCAACCGGAGTGCGCCTCACCTACTTCAACCTCTTAGGCCCCTATACCGAGGCTCTTTACGACGAAAACTTCAACTTCGATCAGAATCGAACCTATGCGGCTGGGGAGAGCGTAGTCAACTACGCTTACCCCGAGCCGCGATTAGGACTGAATTTAAAGCTCGGAGAGTATTCCTCGGTAAAAGCGAGTTATGCGCGCATGTTTCAATACATTCAAAATATCTACAACACCAACACTCCCCTGCCCACCTCGCGTTGGAAAATTTCAGACCGCTACGTGCTGCCCCAACAAAACGACACCTATGGCATTGGATTTTACCAAGACTTCGAGTCTCAGGGCATCGCATTCTCGGCAGAAACCTACTACCGAAACACCACCAATAACTTGACTTACAAGCCCGGAGCCAATTTCTTTCTCTCTAGAAACATCGAGACCGAGGTGGTTCAAGCAGATGGAAGGTCATACGGAATCGAAATCGGCTTGAACAAGAGTACAGGGCGCTTCAACGGATTCTTAAACTACACCTGGGCCCGAAGCCTGCTTCAGACCAATGAGGCGGCTCCCGAAGATCGTATCAACAACAACGACTGGTACGCCTCCGATTTCGATCGACCACACACCCTTAACGCGACAATCAACTTCGAGGGAGACCTCTACAACAAGATCAGCTTTAATTTTGTGGGGCAAAGCGGTAGACCCTATACCATAGCCAACGGGGTCTACAAGCAGCAGAACGTCACTATTCCGATCTACCTCAACCGCAACAACGCCCGGCTACCCACCTATCACCGTCTCGATTTTGCCTGGACCATCGCCTATAGCAAAGATCCCAAGCGGCGCTTTAAGGGCGACTGGGTTTTTACCATTTACAACATATACGGACGAAAGAACCCCTTTAATATTTACTACGCACAACGAAACGGAACGGTTGATGGTAGTGTATTTTTGAGCAGTCCACTAGGTGCCTACGAGCTCACGGCTCTTAGAGGAACGCTAGTGTCACTATCGTATAACTTTAGGTTTCAGTAGCATTTGTGTTATTCCAATCCCACAGAATAACATCCCAGCGAGAGCCTTGGTGTGCTAACGATCCAACCACCTCAAATCCGGTCTTCAGGTGCGCCTTTAATGAGCGCACATTCTGTGCATCTACGTCAGTGACCAAATAGTCAAACTCAGCTGAGTGCTGCTCGCGATACGCCTGATACATGCGCTGCACCAAGCCCTGACCCGTATGTGTTTGGGCCACACACAATTGACCTACCAAACAAAACGATGACTGATCAATGAGCTGCCCTTTGTATTCAATGCGCGGGAGATGCCGCACAAATTCGGTGATAAGCGGATGCAACCGCTGGCTTTCTCTGGTAACCACCAGGGCATAGCCGACCACATCTGATTGGTCAACGGCAATAACTGATGGGTGAACCTTGTTTATAGCCTCAAGAAAGTCTAGGTCGTACTCAAAGGTCACAAACCCCTGCTCTGCCTGCTGCTCAGGGGTTAGATTTTTCTTGAGATTTTTATCGTGTAGGCGCTTGATTCCCTTGAGTTCTTCAACAGAATCAACCAGTTTGACTTCAACAGGCATTTCTAATTCGTCGTCCAATTAGCGCTTACCGCCTCTACCTCATCGAGCACACGTAGTAGATTTTCTCCCCACAGCTTGGCGATGTCCTCTTCAGAATATCCGCGTTTAACTAGCTCGAGGGTAACGTTTTGAGTCTCTGAGGCGTCGCTCCAACCCGTGATACCTCCACCCCCATCAAAGTCAGAGGAGATGCCCACGTGGTCAATTCCTATGAGGTCTACCATGTAATCGATATGATCTACAAAGTCAGCCACTGTAACTCCGGCTGGTGCCTCGGTATTATTCGCTGCCACCTCATTGGCCGCGTCATTTATCTCATAGGCATAAGCCATAAAGACCTCACGTTCTTCTGTACTAAGACTTCTGAGCTCACTGCGCTCGTACCACTTTAGACCCTTTTCTTCAGCCAACTTTTTGCGCAGCGCGCTCATGTACTGGTTTCGGGCGTTGTGTTTTTCGGTGTTCACATAAGACGAAAAGGCGACGGTTTGCACCACTCCTCCGTTTTCTTTGAGCCACATGAGCTGCTCATCGTCAAGGTTGCGCGAATGGTCGCACAAAGCCCTGGCCGATGAATGCGAGGCAATGATCGGAGCCTTGGTGAGCGCTATCATTTGCCGCATAGCTTCTTTCGAGGGGTGAGATACGTCAATCATCATCCCCAAGCGATTCATCTCAACCACGGCCTGCTTGCCGAGCTCGCTCAGCCCGTCGTGTAGAAAGCCATCGGCCTCTCCAGTATTGGAGTCTGAAAACTGACTGTGACCGTTGTGGGAGAGCGAAACATAGCGCGCACCTAGTGCGTGGTATTTCTCAAAGTTGGCCAAATCTTCTCCCATAGGGTAGGCGTTTTCAACGCCAATCATCGCCACCACCTTACCCTCTTCAGTGGCCTGTCGCACCTGAGCAGAGCTGGTGGCCAAAACCATTTGATCGGGGGCATAGGTGGTCGTCAGGCGCTTAATGGCCTCAAACTTGGCCATGGCATTCTCTTCGGCGGCGGCATATCCTTCAGGGGTTAGTGGACCCTGCCCAGTATAAACGATGAGCCAGGCCACATCTAGCTGCCCTTCTCGCATCTTGGGCAAGTTGACCTGTGTATTCAGGCGCTGGGTATAGTTGATACTGTCGGTGAAATTGGCCACATTAATATCGTCATGCGTATCTATGGTGATCACTTCTTGGTGTATGCGCGCGGCCTTGGCCTCTAGGGTCTCTTCTGCGGCTTTAGTCTCTTTTTTCTGGCCACAGGCCGCTAAAAGCACTAAACCCAATAGGCTTAAACTATATCGTTTCATGCGTGTATTTTATTGGTTAATGGGCGCGGGGCCGTCGATCATGGGCTCGTAAACCACATCTCCCTTGCGCTCTTTAAATTCTTGTTTTATTTCAGCTACGGCCTTTTGGTTTTGAAACAGGTCGGCCATGGTCATTCCCATCGCCTTAGCCGCGTGCACCATGCCCTTGTGACCTATGCTCATGCCTCCGCATGCCACAACGGCCCAAGAATGCCAAGGGGTATCCTTGGGGGCCACGGTCACACTGAGGTTAATATTGGGAACGTTCCAGCTTACATCTCCCACATCGGTAGAACCACCTCCATGATTTTCGAGGGTTTCTCTTAGAGGGCTTATCGTGCTATCCATGCCGAGTTGCGGCTTGCCGGTGGCTTCTTGAATCGCCTTTCCAAAGGCCTCCTCTTCAGCGGTGTAGGTTATAGGCCCTAATAGTTCTAGGTTGTTCTGCATGAGCTCACCTCCTCTGCGGTTAACCAGCACCTCGTAAATACCAGAGATCAGTGAAATCTTGTAATCGACATTCGCCATGATAGCGGCTCCTTCTGCCATCTCGCGGACGCGTTCGTACACCGGCTTCATACCCTCTCTCTTTGAATCACGCACCCGAACCCATAGCCTAGAATAGTCAGGCACAACATTTACGACCTGGCCTCCGTCTTGAATGTGGTAATGCATTCGCACGGTAGGTTGCACGTGCTCGCGGTAATAGTTTATTCCGGTGGTGTAGAGCTCTAAAGCGTCTGAGGCCGAACGCCCGTTCCAGGGGTCTGAAGAGGCGTGAGCGGTTTGTCCGAAAAATTCCACTTTAAAATCAACCAGTGCCAGGGTGCTCTGCACGTCGGCCTCGGTGGTTGCTCCGGGGTGCCAGCTGACGTTTACGTCAACTCCATCCCAAATGCCTTCTTTGATCATCCAGATTTTTCCGAAGAACTTCTCCTCTGAGGGTGTTCCGATGAATTTAACAGTGCCTTTTAGGGTTCCGGCCTCGATCTGTTCTTTGATCGCGATGGCAGCGCCCAAAGAGGCGGCACCAAAGAGGTTATGGCCGCATCCGTGACCCGCGGCGCCCGCATTGAGGGGTTCTTTAACCGGAGAAGCCTTCTGAGAAATACCCGGCAGGGCGTCAAATTCTCCCAAGACCGATATTACAGGAGAGCCGCTTCCATAAGTCGCCACAAAGGCGGTGGGTATGCCCGCTACTCCGCGCTCTACCATAAGACCCTGGGCCTCGGCATAGTCGGCGAGAATACGGGCCGATTCGTGCTCTTGAAAGGCCGTTTCGGCCAAGGCCCAAATCGAATCGCTTATGGCGATAAGGGCCTCTTGATGCGCCTCAACAGAGGCTATAATCGCCTTTTTTTCGCGATTGAGTTTTTGGGCAACCGCGGTGCTGCTGACTAGAAGTGCGGCAAGGGTGAATAAAAGAATAGATCTCATAAGAAACTAAATTTTAGAATTAAGGTACAAAAAGGGGGTTAGGAATTCGATTGAAGGTATTCTGCTCTCACTAGTTTTGCGGTTTTGTGATTTCCGTCGTGGCTCCAGCCCGGAGGCATAAAAATATAGGCCACTTTATTGCTGATTCCTGGAGCATTCCAAACGTCTTTGGCCAGGGCAATGATCTCGCCAAAATACACGTCTATAAAGTTGCTGCTGTCAATGGGGCGTGTGATCCCGTACTCGGGTTTCTGCTGCATGTCTTCTTCTTGATAGGTCTTAAAGATCCGGTCCCATATATTGAGCAGGTTGCAAAAATTGGTGTCCATATACAGGGCGTTTCGCGCGTGATGCACCCTGTGGTGTGAGGGCGTTAGAATGATTTTATTGAGCCATCCGAATCGGGCGTCTTTGATCAGGTTTTCTCCGACGTGAATAAAGGCGCCATAGGTACCGTCGATGAACATGATCAGAAAGAGTAGCTCGGGGCGCACCCCCAACAAGATGCAAATCGAGGTGCGAATGGTGTCGGCATAGGGGGCCTCCAAAAAAAAGTGCGCGTGGGTCACCGACAAGTTCATCTCTTCAGGAGAATGGTGGGTGGCATGCAAGCACCAAAAAAGGCGCACTTTATGTCCCAAATAATGGTAAACAAAGTGAGCGAGCTCCCAGACGATGTATCCATAAACAAACCAATACCAAGCACTCGAGGTCTGAAAGGGGGCGAGCGGTTGAAGCCATCCGATCAGAAAACTCACCATACCTATGGCGATGAAGCGACCGACAATACGGTTAAATACGTAGATTAAAAAGGTGATTTTGTACACCTTAGTCTGTGGCTTTTTGTAGATTATTCCCAGACTGAACTCGAGGAGTATGAGCAGTGGAATAATCGGATAGATCAGCGAAAGCACTCCTTCATAGGTCTTTAGTGCCTCATAGTTGCCTGAGCTCAAGAGCTCCCAAAGCGATCGGATGCCCAAAAAGCCCACCACTTCTTGGTACAGTGTTTCAAGAAATTCCATAAAAACAAATCAAAGTTTCTGAAGCGTTCTCTATCTTCAGCCCTGAAGCTAACGAATTATTACATCTTATGCTAGAGGCCGAGTCGGTTAACCAACCCTCTTTAAAGCGACAGATGGGGCTCTTGGCCGTCATTGCCACTGGGGTTTCGTCTATGGTGGGTGCCTCGATCAACGTAGTGCCGATCATGATTCATCGGAGTGTTCCTGAGATCGGGCCCTATGTGATTCAGGCCTTTTTGTTTGCGGCAATTCCTGCTCTTTTAGCCGGGCTAGCCTATGCGATTTTGGGCTCTGCCATGCCCCGTGCGGGCGGAAGCTACCTCTATGCCAGCCGCGGGTTACACCCCTACCTGGGCTTTATCGCCAGCTTTTCTCAGTGGTTTGGTTTGTCTATTGTGATCGGTGTGATCGCCTATATCAGCATTCCGTTTGTTCGGGACATAGCTTTCAGTGCCCAATGGTATGACTTAGCGCAGCTGCTCGACCGTTCATGGGTTCGGGTTTGCTTGGGGCTGAGCCTCATATGGGGGTTCGTTTATGTGAACATTCTTGGGGTAAAAAGCTACACCCGTTGGTTGATTCCGATGGTTATTCTAATTTTTACCCTCGGCTCAATCGTGATTATCTCGGGGCTCATCTACGACCAATCTGATTTTATCGCGGCATTGTCTGCAAAGCAGGACATTCAGTTTGAGCCCACCGAAGACGCCTCTTTTCAGTGGCCCGTATTCTTGTCGGCTGCCGCCGTGCTGTTCTCGAGTTTTATCGGATTTGACGCCATAGCCCAAACCGGTAGCGAGGCCAAAAATGCTTCTAAAACCATTCCGTTGGCTATACTCATAGCCATTTTAGGCGTGGGGTTGTTTTACATCTTGTTTACCCTTTCGGTCTATCACATCGTTCCGTGGAGTTATGTGGCTGAACAGGCGCAAACCAAAGACATCACCGCCCCGGGGCTGCTGAGTTTAGTGCTGCCCAAGGGGGTCGATCTGCTCATTCTAAGCGGAGCCGCCATCGCCCTCATCAACGACTTACCCGCCATGCTACTCTCGGTATCGAGGCTGATGTTTGCCTGGGCCAAAGACCTCATTTTTCCGCAGGCTATCACCAAGGTACATCCGAAGTACTTCAGCCCCTACATGGCCTTAATCGCCGCCGGGGTCATGGCTTCTATCGGGGTACTCGGATCGCATTTTGCCGGAGACTTCTTCTTAGGCATCGACATCATGGTGACCTCTATGCTCGTAAACTTTTTATTGATGTGCCTGACGGTGCTTACATTGCCCAAGGTGAATAAAGAACTGGCTGGGTCTATCTCGGTATTTAAAAGCCGAAGCTTACAGCGGCTTATCGGAATAAGCGGTGTAGTTTTTATAGCCGGATTTCTGGTCATACACCTGTACAAAGACCTTTCGCAAACCGATACAGCCTGGTACTTTCACTCCACCTATATTTGGGGTATCGTCATGGCGCTCGGCAGTGCGCTTTACCTCGTTTTTTACTACAAAACCAAAGGTGAGCGCGGGCCGCGGCACTTTAAAAACCTTCCATCAGAATAAGTTATGCAAACCACTACAGAGCTTTCGCCTACGCTACGCATTCCACGCATGGTCATGGGCCTATGGCAAATCGCCGATATCGAACGAAAAACCGGAACCCTTGATGCGCAAGAAGCCGCGGCACACATGCAGCCTTATGCCGAGAATGGGTTCAGCTGCTTTGATATGGCCGATCACTACGGGTCGAGCGAGATCATAGCCGGAACCTTCAAAAACAACTACGCCCAAAGCGATCAGATTAAACTGTTCACCAAATGGGTGCCCGAACCGGGCAAGGTTACCAAAGAAATGGTACGGTCTGCCGTCGAAAAAGCACTAGATCGCATGCAGCAGTCGCGCATAGAACTGATGCAGTTTCACGCCTGGCACTACCCAGACCCCAGTTATCTCGACGCCATGGGCTACCTCAACGAGCTTCGTGAAGAGGGCCTAATTGCCCACTTAGGAGTCACCAATTTTGACGCAGCTCACTTGCGAATCTTAGCGGCCTCAGGTATTCCTGTAGTGAGCAACCAGGTGTCGCATTCGCTAATCGATCAGCGCGCTCAAGGCCCACTAAAGGCGGTTTGCGAACAGTACAACATTAAGCTTTTGGCCTACGGAACGCTAGCCGGAGGCTTTCTGGCTGACAAGTGGCTAGCCCAACCCGAGCCCAAGAGTGCCGATCTCAGCACCTGGTCTCAGATGAAGTACAAACGCTTCATAGACGCAGCAGGCGGATGGGCCGTTTTTCAGCAACTACTTCGAAGCCTGAAAACCGTAGCCGACAAACACCAGAGCAGCATCGCATCTGTGGCCAGTCGTTTCGTGCTTGAAAACCCAGCGGTAGGCGCCATAATCGTTGGCGCGCGTTTAGGTGAAGCCCATCACATAGAAGACCATAAGGCCTGCTTACAACTCAATCTTGACGCTGAAGATGTGCAGCTGATAGGTGAGGCCCAAGAGCAACTTAGCCCCATTTTGGGAGACTGCGGAGACGAGTACCGCAAGCCGCCCTACCTGACCGCCTCTGGAGACCTCAGCCATCACCTGAGTCAAATACCTTCGGTCTTTGAGCCCATCACCAAAGGGCCTAATCACCAGAAGGTCTACAGCAACACGATTTGGGAGGGGTTTGCCGGATACTGCCGGGCCGTAAGAAAGGGTCAACACATACATGTTTCAGGCACCACAGCCACTCATGAAAGTCAGCTTATCGGCGGTCAAGACGCCGCTGCTCAAACTCATTTCATCATCGATAAGATAGAGGCGTCTATAAGTGCGCTGGGCGGATCACTCAGCGACGTGCTGCGCACCCGCATCTTCGTGCATAATCTCGAAGACTGGGAGGCCGTAGCCCGAGCACATGGAGAGCGCTTTAAGGGCATAGACCCCGCAAACACCCTTGTTGAGGCCCGGCTTGTCGGAGAAGGCTATCTCGTAGAAATCGAGGCCGAGGCCATCGTCTTAGAAGACTAGCGCGCTAGCGCTTCCAGAGCGTTTTTATGGCGGATTTTAAATTCGGCGACCTTTTCGACATATTTCTCTACCTGCGCTTTGGCGCTATCTAATCGCTCGTACTCTTGATCCGAAAGCGGCATAGTGCGTGCCCGAGACAGCTTAAGCAAATCGCTCAACAGTGAATGCGGAGTGATTTTGTCACTCTGCCACGCTCCCACTTGGCGGTCAACGGGCCGATCTCGACCGGCCAGCAATAGCTGAGCGAGCCCGTCTTGAAGACTGCTGTTTTGATTCTCTGCTTCCTGTTTTTTGGCCGCTGCCTGCAGGGATGTTAGGCTATTATAGGCATCGCTAAAATCGTGCACTAGGCTATCTAAACGTTTTTGATACTGATAGAGGGCTGCTTCAATAGAAGGGTCAATCGCAAATCGCGGATCATCTA
>JADHLU010000017.1 GCA_016780435.1 Flavobacteriaceae bacterium | reverse complement strand
AACGACATGGTCTTTGCCATTGGTCCTGCCGGTACCGGTAAAACCTATACCGGTGTGGCCATGGCGGTTAAAGCCCTTAAAGAGAAACAGGTCAGACGAATTATACTCACGCGTCCGGCGGTTGAGGCAGGGGAGAACCTAGGCTTTTTACCCGGAGATCTTAAAGAGAAATTGGATCCTTACATGCAGCCGTTGTACGACGCCTTGCGTGATATGATTGATCCAGAAAAGCTGCAGAATTATATTGAGACTGGAGTAATTCAAATAGCCCCTCTAGCGTTTATGCGGGGTAGAACCTTAGACGAGGCTTTTGTAATACTCGATGAGGCTCAAAATACCACCCATGCTCAGATGAAGATGTTTTTAACGCGCATGGGTAAAAACGCGAAATTTTTATTAACCGGAGATCCGGGTCAAATTGATTTGCCTCGCCGGGTAATTTCTGGCCTAAAAGAAGCGCTTCTGGTGTTGAATAAAATCGAAGGTATCTCTATAATTTACCTAGATGATAAAGATGTTATTCGTCACAGATTAGTGAAAAAAGTGATTGACGCGTACAAGAACATTGAACATCAAAACTGAGTAAACGCACATGTCTAACCACACATTAATGCATACCGACTTTGCCTTTGAGGGCCAACGCTCGGTTTATAGAGGTAAAGTAAGAGAAGTATATGAGCTTGAGAATGACCTTCTGGTCATGGTTGCTACCGATAGGCTCTCTGCATTTGATGTGGTTATGCCCAAGGGTATTCCATTCAAGGGTCAAATTCTGAATCAAATAGCAACAAAGATGCTCAAGGCGACCTCCGACTTGGTTCCGAATTGGCTTATTGCTTCTCCGGATCCTAACGTTGCGATCGGAAAGGCCTGCGAGCCTATAAAAATTGAGATGGTTATACGCGGATACCTTGCTGGCCATGCTGCCCGTGAGTATGCCTTAGGTAAACGAGAATTATGTGGAGTAAAGCTTTCAGAGGGCTTAAAGGAGAACGATCGATTTGATACACCCCTAATTACCCCGGCGACAAAAGCAGAACAAGGCGAACACGACGAAGATATTTCAGTAGAAGGTATTTTAGATCGCGGAATCGTCAGCGAGGCCGATTACGCCATATTGGAAAAGTATACCCGTTTGCTTTTTGAAAAGGGAAGTCAAATGGCCAAAGCCTCGAATCTGATTCTGGTAGATACCAAGTACGAGTTCGGAAAGACTAAGGAGGGTGAAATTGTACTTATAGATGAGGTGCACACCCCTGATTCTTCGCGCTATTTTTACGCGGATACCTATGAAGAGTTACAGCAGAAGGGTCTTGCTCAGCGGCAATTATCAAAAGAATTTGTACGGAGATGGCTTATTGAACAAGGTTTTCAAGGTAAAGAGGGTCAGCAACTTCCACAAATGAGCGACACCTATATAGAAGGCGTCTCAAAGCGCTATATTGAGCTGTATGAGGCTATACTTCAGGAGCCGTTTGTCAAAGCGGACACCTCGGACATCAATGAGCGCATAGCCCGAAATGTCAATCAGTTTTTGTCTTCTTTTTGATCTTCTGGGTAATTCTTGCGTATTTTTTGCAGATTTCAAGTCTGAATCTATTTAATTCTCAGATAAATAGCTTTCTTTTGCAAAAGATTTTTAAATTATGAATGGAACAGTAAAATTTTTCAATGAAACCAAAGGTTTTGGTTTTATCACTAACGACGAAACAGGTGAAGACGTATTTGTACACGTAACTGCCTTGAGAGGTCTAACAC
This sequence comes from Flavobacteriaceae bacterium, assembly GCA_016780435.1. Next base: position 8,940 of record JADHLU010000017.1, on the reverse strand, counting down.
TAAAAGAAGGCGATGCCGTTTCTTACTCGGAAGAGCAAGGAAAGAAAGGTCTTCAGGCTGCGAATATAGAATTGCTATAACATACCGAATTATATTTGCCAGAATCGAAAGCAGCTCATTGAGCTGCTTTTTTTTTGCTGTGCTGCACCGTGTGGTTTTTTTAGAGAAGTGGAATTACCACTCACCTAAACGGTGAGTGATGAGTCCCTAGAGGAGAAGCTTACAACAAGCACAACCACCAACTGTGCTGCGCACCGTGTGGTTTTTTTTGAGAAGTGGAATTACCACTCACCTAAACGGTGAGTGATGAGTCCCTAGAGGGGAAGCTTACAACAAGCACAACCACCAACTGTGCTGCGCACCGTTTGCTGCTTTTTTATTTTACAGCAGGTACGAGCAAGCTCAATCTGCTGTAAAATAAAAAACCACCGTATTCTTAGAATACGGTGGTTGTGCTTGTTGTAGCGAGGGGGGGAATTGAACCCCCGACCTCAGGGTTATGAATCCTGCGCTCTAACCGCCTGAGCTACCTCGCCTCGCGGTTTCCAAAGTGGCTGCAAATATAAAGAGTAATTTTTTTTAATCTCTACTTTTTGATTAATTTGCTCAAATGCCTAAAGCTATACTATGAGCACTAAGAAGAAGTTTGAGATGGAATTCGTAATTCAGGCATCTCCGCAGTTACTCTACCAATATATATCAACGGCATCGGGTCTTTCAGAGTGGTATGCAGACAACGTGAATGCGCGAAGTGAGAAGTTTACATTTATTTGGGACGGAAACGAAGAAGAGGCTATGCTCTTAAAGAAAAAGTCAGATCAATATGTGAGATTTCAATGGAGCCATTCAGAAAGTCCAGAGGAGTTTTTTGAGCTGAGAATTGTGGTTGATGAGATTACAAAAGATGTTTCCCTGTTTGTAATAGACTTCGCTGAAGAAGACGAAGTTGAGGAATCAAAAATGCTCTGGGACAATCAAATAGATGACCTGAAACACGTCTTAGGATCTGTTTAATAAGACCGTCTTAATGATTGTAAATAGTAATGGTAGTCTGATCCCTTTCGAACAGATTAACTTTTCCTTTTCTGATAGCTTATTGAGTAGCTCGGCTTTGATCGAGGAGCATTTACTATTCAGCGGATTGGAATGTTTCACTTTCGAGGAGCACTATTTTTCGATAATGGCTTCTATGCGTATTTTCAGACGGAGCATACCCATGGAGTACACTCCTGAATTTTTATTAGAAGAGATTCAAAAGACGATTAAAGCCAATGCAACATTGTCGAAATCATTGGTGTGCTTTTATTCTGGAATCGATACCTCGACTCATCCGGTTTTCTACATCACCGTAAAACCGCTCAAACTCGATCACTTTCGTGCACAGACTGTAGAGGAGATAGATGTATTCAAAGACTTCTTTTGGCATTCGGATTACTTGAGCGGCATTCGGGTTAAGCCCCTTCCGGTTCAGGTGGTAGCTGATGCCTATTGCACCGACCATGCTTACACCGATTGTTTGTTAATCAATGAGCGCAAAGAAATTGTCATGTCTTTGAATGGCTTTATCTTTTTGCGTTTTGGAAACACCATAAAGACACCTGCTGAGAATTCAGGGGTTTACAGAGACGTTTTTAGAACGCGATTGATTGAGCAGATTAAGACTATAGATTCGTTCGATTTCGAGCAGTGCGCTTTAAATCCTTTTGATGTTCAGCGCGCAGATGAATGTGTAGTGATTAGTTTAGAAACGGGGTTGTTCGCAGTCAATAACTACCGAAAAACAACCTACCAAAAAGAGTGGATTCATTTAGTTGAGCAGAAGCTCAATGAGTTAATTTAAACGCGGATCGTCGGGGGTGTTTATCCATTCTTGATATTGAGCCCCCTGCAGTGATAACAGGACTTTCCAGAATGTTTTAGTAGGCTCTTTGAATAGGGTGCTTAGCTTGAGATCGTCCACTACTATCCAACAGCCATCGGCAATCTCTTGTTCTAGTTGGGTGTAGGTCCATCCAGAATAGCCCATGAAAAAACGAATTTCAGTAGTAGTAAGTGCGTGCTGCTTTAACAGATCCATTGTTTTTTCAAAAGAGCCTCCCCAATAGAGTGTTTCGCTAATGCGCATGCCATCGTCTATTTTATCAGGTGCAGAATGCAGAAAATAAAGGTTTTCTGATTCTACTGGCCCACCATTGAATACGTTAAAATTCTGCTTGGTATCGCTAACAATATCGCTCAGTTGAAAGGGGAGTGGTTTGTTGAGAATGAAACCAACCACCCCATCAGCGTTAACGTCTGTGATAAGAATGACACTTTTGCCAAAATCTCGATCTGTTGTGAGATGGGGCTGAGCGATTAGAAGTTGTCCTTTACTGATCATTTCAACAAATTTAGACGGTATAGTGCATAAAAAAAGCGCCTTTAAGGCGCTTTCTACACTTAATAAAATAGTGTATTAGTTTACTGCAGAAGATAGTTCAGCACCTGCCTTAAACTTAACCACATTTTTAGCTTTGATCTGAATAGTAGCTCCAGTCTGTGGGTTTCTTCCTTCTCTTGCGCTTCTCTTAGATACAGACCAAGATCCGAAACCTACTAAAGAAACTCTTCCTCCTTTTTTCAAAGAACCTTCAATATTACCTAAGAAAGATTCTAATGCTTTTTTTGCAGCAGCTTTTGTGATACCGGCATCAGCAGCCATTGCATCGATTAATTCAGTTTTGTTCATAGTAAATTAATTTTAAGGGTTATTGTTTGATAACGCACTCAAATATAATCGTAAATCTCTGTAAATGGCCTAAGGACGGGGCTTAGCTGCTATTTTGTTGATAAGTTTAATGGTTTATTAACATTTAACCCCGGTATTTCACTGTTTTAGAGGGTTGAAAACATAAAAACAGGGGTTTTGAGCGAGTGTCCGTTGAGGAAATCTTTGACGCTAATCGGCTTTTTAGACGGAAATTGCCACCTTAAAAGTTCAACAGAATCGTGTTTTAACCCTAAATAAATACGAGACCCCTCAATCATTAAGTGATTCTTTTCGATGGTTTTGTGTGAAGCAAGACCCACCTCTAATAGTTTTATGACCGTCTCTTGACTGTCTTCTTTTATAAGCGCTTTCGCCCCAGGGTATGGACATAAACTTCTAATGAGATTGATAAAATCATTAGCCGATAGGTCCAAGTCAATTTGTGTATTCTCTTTGGTGAGCTTCGGAGCTTGTTTTTCGGTTGGCTCTTCGGGCTGTTGTCGAGCGGTTAGCGCACCCGTGCTAAGCCCTAAAACCGTTTCTTCAATGAGTGGACCTCCCATGAGCATGAGTTTGTCGTGAAGCGTTTGGGTGTTGTCGCTGGGTTCAATAGTGCAGGTTTGCTGAAGTAGTATGCCCCCCGTATCAATTTGATCGTCAATTAAAAAGGTTGTCAAACCCGTTAATTGTTCACCATTGCGTATTGCCCACTGAATAGGTGCAGCCCCTCTGTAAGCAGGAAGTAAAGAGGCGTGAAGGTTAAATGTGCCGAATGTTGTCTTCTTCCAGATCGCTGCTGGAAGCATTCTGAAGGCCACTACAATGGCACAATCTACTTCAAGCGCTTCATAAGATTGAATAAATGCCTCGCTCTTTAGGTTGCTGGGGTGCATTACATTCAAGCCGTATTTCAGGGCCGTTTCCTTCACTGCGGCGTATTTAATACTTTTTCCTCGACCGGCAGGTTTGTCTACTGCTGTAATGACGGCAACTATGCGGTACCCTTTCTTTACTAAAAACTCCAGTTGATGGGCGGCAAATTTAGGTGTGCCAAAGAAGGCAATTTTCAGTGTTTTAGCGTTCATAGGGTGTAAAATTTTGCTTCGGCATTCAAGGCCAGTATTTGATCTTCCACCAACGATTCTAAAGACGTGATGAGTTCTTGAGGGGAACACTCAAATGTAGCAAGACAATCGTTTATCGATCTAGGCGTTGAGCAGAAGGTGAGTAAGTCGGCTTCTGATGGGGTTTTGGGATCACAGTAGTCGCAAATTCCGCAGGCCTCGCTATGTTGCCCAAAATAGGTGCTTATATGCTGCATGGCACAGTTATCGGTGTCAAGGAGAAATTGTTGCATCAAATGTGCGCGTTCCTTTTTCAAGGACATAAAGGGTCCGTGGTTCTTGATTAACAAATTGCGCACATAATGATCTTCTCTTGGTGTGGCCAAATTTATTTGAAAGAGATCATCGATTTTCTCAAGTTGTATCTTCTTTCGTCTAGCTGCAGATTCAGCCGCCTTTAGCAGTATCGAAGAAGAAAAATTGAAGATAAAGCGCTCTGATTTTGCCTCATTTCGGGCCTTGCTTAGGCTCCTAAACAGCGCATCGTCGCTTTCGCGATCTCTCGAACCGAAAAGGTCTGAATCAAAGGTGACCATCCACTCGGTTTTGCGTGTTTCAGACCAATAAATAATGCCGTATTTTTCCAATGAACGCAGCATTGAATACCACTGGTGAACTTTGAGATCGAATTTGATGGCTGTTTGACTAAGGCTCAATAAGAAGGGTTCTTTTGGAAGTTCGCCTTCAGCGATTTGAAACAAAGCGACCAGTTTTTTATAGGCGCTGTAGAGCGATTCTACGGTCAGAATTTCAAATTCGGCCTTTTGGGCAAAGCCGGTAACCTTTTCGCGCTCTGATAGTAAAATAGCATGGGCTCTATTTTGATCTCTGCCTGCGCGTCCGATTTCTTGATAGTATTGTTCAACACTTTCGGGGATGTCGAAGTGAATAACCGCTCGAACGTCTGCTCGATCGATGCCCATTCCGAAAGCGCTGGTGCAAACCATTACGGGATGAGCGGCCGTGACGAAGTATTTTAACCGCGCTGATTTTTCGGCTGCACTCAGTCCGGCATGGTAGAATTGACAGTCTATAGAGGCTTTGTTTAGTAAATCACTCAATCGCTCGGCTCGTTGACGACTTCTCACATAGATTAAGGCTGTTGAGTGAGATAAGCGCCTGAGAATAGATATAAGAAGCACTTCTTTATTGTGGTGGTAAAATCTTTTTATGGCTAACTGAGGCCGTTCTACCGAACCGACAAATTTGGCTAAATTTTGTAATTCTAAGTTAGAGACGATATCGTCTAAAACTTTGGGCGTAGCTGTTGCAGTTAAAGCGAGTATGGGTGTTGTGGTTAGCGATCTTCTCAGCAATCCTAAAAGGCGATAGGCGGGTCTGAAATCGTGCCCCCATTGCGATATGCAGTGTGCCTCATCAATGGCGATAAAAGACAATTCAATTTGATTAAGTCGCTCTAAAACTAGGGGGTTTTGAATGCGTTCAGGAGCCATAAAGGCAATCTTATACTGCCCGTAACTCATGTTGTCAAGCCGCTGAAGAAGGGTTGATTCGCTCATAGGCCCGAATAACCCCATGGCTTTTATGTCTCTTTTTTTCAGATCAAGCAGCTGGTCTTCCATCAGTGCTACCAGCGGAGAAATCACCAGGCATATACCGTCCATTAGCAGGGCGGGTAATTGATAGCATAACGATTTGCCCGCTCCAGTAGACATTACCGCTACTGTATCTTTTCGCTCCAGTACGGCGGATATTACAGCTGACTGCAAGGGTCTCAGTTGATCAAAACCCCAGTAGCGTCGAACTGTTTTTTTTAGCGTTTCATTCAAGATGTCACCATTTTTTCGATAAAGGCTACACGGCTCTCGATGCTTCCTTGCGGAACGATAATGGGGTTATAGCCAAGACAAGTATACGTATCCTTTAAAACGTCATTCAATTTTAAAACATCTATAAACGTTTCTAAACGCTCTTCATCCTTAGCGTAAATAGCCTCCCAAGGTTCGAAATAGAATAGCATATCATAGGTGTACCTAGCGCAATAAGTGCCAAAATAAGGCGGAGGTTCTTGACCAAAATAGTTCATGTAAGCCACTACATCAACGAATGAGCGATCGTAAAAAGCATAGGCCTGAGTGGTACATGAAAAGTAATCTTGTAAGCGCGCAAAAAATAGACGTTCGTTGAAGTCGATGTAGTCGTCAAGCGCCTCAAGCGGATTTCGGATCGAATCGCGATCGTTAGTGCGCAACAGCTCTTGGGTGAGTTCCCGAATAACTTCGTGGTATACGCAGTAGTCGCGAGATTCAAGTTCTTTAATAACACTCGATTTTCCGCTACCTGGAGCGCCGCTGATCAGTATTCTTTTCTGGCTCATTTCAAAGACTGTATCTTTGCCAAAAATACGTCGAATGAGCCCGTCAACAGAAGATGATTTTTACGGCAGCTTAAAACAAAAGCTCAATGAGCAAACGGCATGGCCCTCAATGTACCTTTTTAAATTTATCGTTAAGGCTGATACTGAAAAGATTGAGCAGCTTACTGCTATTTTTGAAAAAGAAAAAAAAGACATCGAACTCAAACCTTCAAAAAATGGAAATTACCTGAGTTTCAGCTTGAAGACGATGATGCTCGATGCCGATTCGGTTATCGATAAATACAAAATGGTGGGTAAAATTAAGGGTGTTATTTCACTCTGAACCCATCTTTATTCTTTACTTTACCTCCATGAATTTAGAAGCACTAGAACACTTAGAATACAACACTTCACGGACTCATTTAATTATTCCAGAAAACGGAAGGCACTTTCAAAAAATGATTGATAGTGCACTGAGCGTTGAGGATAGAGATGAGCGCAACAAGATCGCAAATTCCATTGTTAGTGTCATGGGTAACATGTCTCCGCATTTGAGAGATGTACCTGATTTTCAGCATAAATTATGGGATCAGCTTTTTATCATGTCTGACTTTAAATTAGACGTTGACGCTCCGTTTCCCAAGCCCTCGAAAGAAGAATTGAGTCAGAAACCTGAGGTACTTCCTTATCCGCAGAATTTCCCGAAATACCGTTTTTATGGCAATAACATAAAGCGCATGATAGATATTGCAGTGCAATGGGAAGATTCTGAAAAACGTGAGGCGTTGGCCCTAGCCATAGCTAATCACATGAAGAAGTGTTACCTGAATTGGAATAAAGACACGGTAGAAGACGCGGTGATATTTGAGCACTTGCGCGAATTGAGCGACGGGGTTCTCGACCTTAAGCTTCAAACTGACAAGCTTACAGATAGCGAAGCCATTTTGCGTTTCTCTAGCCAAAAGCATCCCAAGTCGAATTACCCCAAAAAGAATAATCGCTCAAACCGCAATAATAAAAAGAAGTAAGGCTTATGGGTAGTTTTGTGATCGAAGGAGGTCATGTACTAAGAGGAGAGGTCACTCCTCAAGGGGCAAAAAATGAAGCCCTACAGATCATTTGCGCGGTGCTGCTGACTCCTGAAAAGGTGACTATTCACAATGTGCCCCAGATTATTGATGTGATCAGGTTGATCGATATCCTCAGACAGATGGGGGTCAAAGTAGAGCAACTAAGTACCCATACTTATACCTTTGATTCTTCACAAGTAGATCCTAATTTCTTACACACAGAGGCCTATAAAAAAGAGGCTGCAGGGCTCAGAGGGTCAATAATGCTTGTAGGGCCCATGCTCGCACGCTTTGGCAAGGGTTATATTCCAAAGCCAGGAGGCGATAAAATAGGACGGAGGCGCCTTGATACGCATTTTGAAGGATTTATCAATTTGGGTGCCCGATTTCGATACAATGATGAGGAGTCTTTTTATGGCGTTGAGGCCGATCGCCTAAAGGGATGCTACATGCTTTTAGACGAGGCATCAGTAACTGGAACTGCGAATATCATTATGGCTGCGGTTTTGGCCGAAGGAGAAACGACTCTTTACAACGCGGCTTGTGAACCCTATATTCAACAGTTGTGTTCGCTATTGATAGCCATGGGAGCCCGCATCAGCGGTGTAGGATCAAATCTGTTGCGCATTGAAGGTGTTGAGCGATTAGGTTCAGCATCTCATACCTTGCTTTCTGACATGATCGAAGTCGGATCGTGGATTGGTTTGGCTGCAATCACGCGTTCAGAGATTCGTATTAAAAATGTGGGGTGGGAACACCTAGGGCAGCTAACCCGAGTGTATGAGCGTTTAGGCATCCAATTGATTCGCGAGGGAGAAGACATGTTGGTTCCGGCTCATAAAGACGGTTACGCCATTCAGTCGTTTATTGACGGTTCTTTAATGACGGTTTCAGACGCTCCTTGGCCCGGATTAACCCCCGATATTTTAAGTGTACTCTTGGTAGTGGCTACTCAGGCCAAAGGGTCGGTGCTCATTCATCAAAAGATGTTTGAAAGTCGCCTATTCTTTGTCGACAAGTTAATTGATATGGGGGCACAGATTATATTGTGCGATCCGCATAGGGCCACTGTAATTGGACAAAACTTTGAAACCCCGTTGAGGGCCGCTAAGTTGAGTTCGCCTGACATTAGAGCCGGTATGGCATTGCTCATTGCCGCCTTGTCTGCAAAAGGCACCTCGGTTATTCACAACATTGAACAGATAGACAGAGGTTACCAATTCATTGAGCAGCGACTAAGTGCGTTGGGTGCCGTTATCGAAAGACGCGACTAGCTCTTCCTATAAAGCCGAGTCGAGCAGCATTTCGCGAACTTCACCAAAGTAGTTGCTCGTCAACTTACTCGATTTCTCAAAGGCCTTTGAAGACTCGAAAAACTGATCAATTTGGCGCAGTTTGTGCTGTGCCGATAACCGTAGATTCCCGTAATCATAAAAAGCCATACTCCACCGATCAAAGATGCGATCTTGTCGATCTTCAGTTTTGAGCACAGCGATTTTGTGATGTCTGGGATCAGATTCTATGGCGTTAAACAGGCCAATAACCAATGATTTTTCTCCCTCCAAAAGTTGAAGAAATTTTCTGTCGTGGTAAAGCAGACAGCCGGTAATGTGATGCTCGGCATTGAAGTCTCTTGCGTCGCTGAGCATTTTGTAAATGTCAGATTCAATAAGACTTTCC
>JADHLU010000016.1 GCA_016780435.1 Flavobacteriaceae bacterium | reverse complement strand
AACAGATGAGTGAACTATTCGGCGAAGACCCCAAAAAGATTGACTCTTTTTTAAGGCGCAATGCCAAAAAATACAACCTGACCAATCCGCTCTTCATCGAGCAATCACTGCACCGTTTAAACACCTATACCTCCCTGAAAACGCTCAAGGCCATTGCCCGTCTACCGCAACTCGATTTACACAAGAGCCTGCATCGCACCCTTAAGGGCTACTTTAAAAACCCCAAGAGCATTCAGTTTTTCGCTAGGCATGCGACCTACAACGGCAGTTCGCCTTACAAGACTCCGGGTATCATGTCGCTTATTCCGCATCTCGAGATGCACCACGGCACCTTTTATCCTGAAAAGGGCATGCACGAGATCTCGCAGTCTCTTTTCCGTTTAGCCCAGCGCCATGGAGTAGTGTTTCATCTAAGCGAGTCTGTAAACGAAATTTTACTAAACAGTTCGAACACAGCCTCTGGGCTGAGAACCGCCAAAGGCAGCTACAACTTCGACCTCATCGTGAGCAACATGGATGTGGTTCCTACCTACCGCAAGCTGCTACCGCATACGAAGGCTCCCGAACGCACGTTGCGACAAGAGCGATCTAGCAGTGCGCTTATTTTCTATTGGGGCATACAAAAGCGCTTTGAGCAGCTCGACCTGCACAATATCTTTTTCTCCGATCACTACCGCGAAGAATTCAATGCGATTTTTGAAGAAAAGACGCTGCACGAAGACCCGACAGTTTATGTGAATATCACCTCGAAGCATACGCCCGAAGACGCCCCTGACGGCTGCGAGAATTGGTTTGTAATGATCAATGCTCCAGGAAATTACGATCAAGATTGGCCAGCGCTGATCGCGCTCAGTCGAGAGCGCATACTAGCCAAACTCAGTCGTCTATTGGGCGAAGATATCGCCAGCCTCATTGCGGTAGAACACGTGCTCGACCCAAGGGGAATCGAAAGCAGCACCCAATCGTATAGAGGAGCGCTCTACGGAGCGGCGAGCAACTCTCAATTCGCCGCTTTTTTAAGGCACCCAAATCATCGAAGCGCACTCTCAAACGTTTATTTTTGTGGAGGCTCTGCACATCCGGGTGGGGGAATTCCACTCTGCCTGCAATCGGGTAAAATTGTGAGTGAGCTCATTGCCCATGACCGAAACGCCTAAAATCGTCACCAAAGAAGTGCTGCTGTTCATTTGGCTTCCGCATCTAGCCGGAGCCATTGGCATAGCAGCCGGATTTCAAGACTGGTTTGTGACCAAGACGGTGCTCAATCTGCTCGCCTCTTTCGGATTTTTTGTGCTTTACTTTCCGATCACCCAGCGTTACCAATGGGTGCTACTTGGCACCTTCTTTTCGGCCGGAATGCTCGTAGAGTGGCTTGGTGTTCACTACGGATGGTTTTTTGGCACCTACAGCTACGGAGAAAACTTGGGCCCAAAGCTCGACGGCATCCCCTTTATTATCGGCATTTTTTGGGCCGTTCTCACCATGATCACCGCAAAAATGGCTCAGACCCTGACGGGACGCCACCATTATGTAGTTAGTTCAGCACTCATAGGCGCGGGCCTAATGGTTGGGCTTGACGCGTTGCTCGAGCTCTTGGCTCCTCATTTTGATTACTGGACTTTTATACCCGCACCTCCGATCGAAAATTACCTCAGTTGGTTTGGATTCGGATTTCTATTTCAACTACTGTATTTCAGTGTAGAGCGCAAGCAGCGACAGCCACAGAAAACCTCATGGGTGATCGCCCTGCATATTTACTTGGCTCAGGCCCTATTCTTCGGCAGTTTGGCGCTCATGCGCTAAGTTCATATCAAGCGAGGCTCCCTGATACGTACCATAGACCTGATAGGGTTGAAAACGGCTAAACAATTCTTCTTTATACCAGTTAAAGGCCCGCGTCTGCTCAATGGCCTTCTTGTGGTGCGCATTCGAATAGGCAAAGTCTTTAAGCGCGGCTTCTGAACGCCAAATCGAAAAGGTAGCCATATTTCTAAACGGAACCTCCCCTATGCCCTTGGTCATCAGCAATCCGGGGTTGTCAATGAGATAGCGCTGAGAATCGGGTACTGCTCGCCAAAATTTAAACTGCAAATGCGTCTTAATGGTCGCCCTAGTAATCGCTGCGATGTAGGGAATATGTGGGTCTATGTCGCTGCTTCGCCTAAACGGATTCTCTGCATTCCACTCACCGTGAGCCCTCAAGTTTCGCATCATGACTCGCAGCACTTCGGCACTTTGACGCACGTAGGCGGAGTAAGTCGGATGGCTGTTAAAAAAATAATCGGCGGCCTGTTGGTCGCGCCATACTTGTAATAGGGCGTAGGTTTTCCAGTCGGGGCTAGGATTGAATCCCGGCTTACCCGTACCCATCAAAAAAAAACGCTCGAGGCCCTCCACTTTCTTGAGAGGGGCTCGAGCGAACTGCATCATAAAAAAAGCCCAAAGCCTAGACCAACGCGTTTCAAACCTAAAAAAGGTAAGCGAGGTGATCTGTTTGCTCATGTGCTCAATTTAGGCTGCGCTTTCACGTTTGATAACATTTAAGGCAGACCCGGCATTGAACCATGAAATCTGCGAGGCGTTGTAACTGTGGTTCACTTGAATGCGATCAGAAGAACCGTCTCGGTGGTTCAACACCGAGGTCAATGGCTTTCCTGGAGCGAATTGATCGAGATCAACGAAATCAAAACGATCGTCTTCCTGAATCAAGTCGTAATCGCCTTCATTGGCGAAGGTAAGCGCGAGCATACCCTGCTTTTTAAGATTGGTCTCGTGAATCCGCGCAAACGACTTCACCAAAACGGCGGCCACTCCTAAATGGCGGGGTTGCATAGCTGCGTGCTCTCTAGACGAACCTTCACCGTAGTTATGATCTCCTACAACGATAGAGTAAAGTGCCTCTTTTTTGTAGGCGCGTTGGGTGTCAGGAACGGCTCCGTATTCACCATTTAGCTGATTCTTGACAAAATTTGTCTTCTCATTAAAGGCATTGACCGCCCCGATTAGGGTGTTGTTGGCGATGTTGTCTAGGTGACCTCTGTAGCGCAACCAAGGGCCGGCCATAGATATGTGGTCAGTGGTGCATTTACCCTGTGCCTTAATAAGTAGTGGAATATTCTTCATTTTGGCAACAGCAATAGCCACAAACGGATCAAGCAATTGCAAGCGCTGAGACTCAGGATCAACCTTCACCGAAACCTGACTAGAGTCAGCAGCGGGGGCTACATAGCCAGAATCTTCAACCGCAAAGCCCTCTGGAGGCAACTCGTACCCTCTTGGTTCATCGAGTCTTACCTCTTCTCCATCTTCATTGATAAGGGTGTCTGTTAGCGGATTGAAGTCTAATCTACCTGCGATCGCGATGGCTGTAACTAATTCAGGTGAACCTACAAAGGCCAAGGTATTCGGATTACCGTCTGCACGCTTGGCGAAGTTTCGGTTAAACGAGTGAACAATGGTGTTTCTTGGCCCGTCTGCTGCCTTATCTCCGTAACGATCCCACATTCCAATGCACGGTCCGCAAGCATTCGCGAAAACGGTAGCACCAATTTTGTCAAAGGTGTCTATTAAGCCATCGCGCTCTATCGTAAAACGCACCTGTTCAGAACCAGGGGTTATGGTGAAGTTAGATTTGGTCTTTAGGTTTTTGTCAGACACTTGCTTGGCTAGTGAGGCCGCGCGTGAGATGTCTTCGTAAGAAGAGTTAGTGCACGATCCGATAAGGCCAACCTCAACCTGAAGTGGCCAGTCGTTTTTCTTTGCAGTCTCTGCCATTTTTGAGATCGGAGTCGCCAAGTCTGGCGTAAAAGGTCCGTTCAAATGAGGCTCGAGCGTAGACAAATCGATCTCGATTACCTGGTCAAAATAAGCTTCAGGATTAGCATACACCTCAGGATCTCCTGTAAGGTGTGCCTTTACTTTATTAGCCGCATCGGCAACATCTGCGCGGCCAGTGGCTCGCAGGTAGCGATCCATAGACTCGTCGTAACCAAAGGTCGAGGTCGTAGCCCCTACCTCTGCACCCATGTTACAGATGGTACCCTTTCCTGTACACGACATAGAAATGGCTCCCTCACCGAAATACTCGATAACGGCGCCTGTTCCTCCTTTTACGGTTAAGATGTCAGCCACCTTTAAGATGACGTCTTTAGGGGCAGTCCATCCCGATAATTTACCCGTAAGCTTTACCCCGATCAGTTTTGGAAACTTAAGTTCCCAGGCCATTCCGGCCATAACGTCAACCGCATCGGCTCCACCTACACCTACGGCAATCATTCCAAGTCCTCCGGCATTAACGGTGTGCGAATCGGTTCCGATCATCATTCCACCCGGAAAGGCGTAGTTTTCTAGTACCACTTGGTGAATGATACCCGCGCCTGGCTTCCAAAAGCCGATGCCGTACTTATTCGACACCGAGCCTAAGAAATCAAACACCTCGTTCGAGGTCTCATTGGCGCGTTTAAGATCGGCGCTGGCGCCTTGTTTCGCTTGTATAAGGTGATCACAATGCACCGTAGTGGGCACGGCCACTTTAGGCTTGCCCGCATGCATAAACTGCAATAAGGCCATTTGAGCAGTGGCATCTTGACACGCCACACGGTCTGGAGCAAAATCAACGTAATCTACTCCGCGCTTGAAGGCCTCAGTTGCGCCATTTTCCCAAAGGTGATTGTATAATATTTTTTCGGTAAGTGTTAGGGGTCTTCCGATCAACTTACGTGCAGCCGAAACGTTCGCCTCCATGCGATCGTATACCTGCTGAATCATTTCAAAATCATATGCCATAGTATCGATTAGTTAGGGTGTAAATTTACGAAGAAGCGCATTAATTCTTTAGCCAATTGCTCGCAAAGTCACAGTCTTTTCGGGCATCATTGATCTGAATAAAGGTAGACTCAATCTGTTTGGCGATCCACTTCTCAATGGTGCGACGCTCCTTATCTGAAAGCGCTAGGTCTTTAATCTTGACGTAGTCTCTGGCAAAGTCAGCCATGTGCTCGTTGTAGCGATTGCTGACGCGCATGATCTTAAATTTTGGCGGACCTCCGCGCTGATCTTCTTCTTTAATGGGCTGCGATATTTGCCCATCTCTTAGCGAGGCAACTTGGTTGTACAGCACTGGATCCATATTGGTCAGCTCAAAGCGCGCGCTGTAGTCTTGCGGATTGCGCAAGACCCCTCCGTCGAACTTGGTTTCTTTCTCATCTGAAAACTGACGAGCAGCCTCTTCGAAGGTAATTGTACCCGCCAATATTTCGGTGCGAATGCTGTCTAACTGCTGCTTAGCGGCCTCCACTTGATCATTGGATATCTCGGGGGTGAGTAAAACGTGTCTCAAGTCAACCTCTTGACCACGGATCTTCTCTATCAAAATGATATGATAGCCAAAGTCAGTCTCAAAAGGGTCAGAGATCTCTCCCTCGCGCAGTGAAAAGGCCACGTCTTTGAACTCTTTAACAAAAGGAGTCTCCCGATTCATGGTGTAAAACCCGCCATTGGGTTTTGAACCCGGATCTTGTGAATACAAAATGGCCTTTACACTAAAACTCGCTCCGTTCTCTTCCACGTCTTGCTTCATCTGCTCGAGGCGCTGTACAATGCGCAACTTCTCTTCTTCTGCAGGCTTGGGCTGCTTTACGATTTGAGCAATCTCTAGTTCAGCTCCGAACACAGGGCGTTTAGTGATCGGTATACTGTAAAAAAACTGTCTCACCTCTTCAGGGGTGATCTCAATTTCATCGACGATGTCACTGCGCATCTTATCGGCCAACATGCGCAATCGGTTGATCTCGTAGAGCTCGTCTTTAAAGGTTCGCAGGTCTGGCTTGTTGTAGAACTCAAGTACCTTTTCAACAGAACCTATCTGACGAGAGAGCTGCTGAATCTGCATGTCGCCCATTTGATTAACCTCTGCATCAGAGACGAGTAAACTGTCTTGAACGGCGTGATGCGCAAAGAGTCGGTCTTCCATTAATTTACCGAGCAATTGACACTCCGAGATCTCTCCCAGCTCTCCGCCTTGATTCTCGATATCGGCTTTGAGCTTTTCGACATCCGATTCTAGAATGACAAAGTCTCCGATCACCGAAACGACTCCGTCTATTTTAATGCGTTTAGACGCTGAGGTTCCTTGTGCGAAAAAGAACTGATTTGACAGCAGTAAGGCAACTATAAGAGTTATAAATCTATTCATAGGTTTCATAGGTGTTTTTGCGGATGGCCTCGCTGACCATACCTTGTTTTTGGCGCTCTAGACGCTCGAATCGCTTTCTATTTTGTACAATTTGTTTGAGTTCAATAAGGGCGAAAGTGTAAGGCGCAATATCGCCTTTTTTTCGCGTATCTAAGACCTGTCCGAAGTAAAACCCGGTACTGTCGCGTATGTCAAAAAACTGATAGGCCTGCAGGTAATCGGCTACATTCTGGTAGGTTATGGGGTTAATTCTCTTGGCGATCGCCGAGCTCTTCAGCCAAACAGAATCGTTGAGCTGCACATCTTTCAGGTAGTTGTGTCGCCCTAGTGAATCTATAAAGCGCTGATCTTCTTCATTGTACCGCTTAAAGCGATTCATTACCTCGTCGGGCTTACTGTACGATTGGTTAAGTGCTATGTATCTCAGCTTCACAAGGTCTTGGTCGAGTAACAGGCTCTGCTGCTCGCGCTCATACAGCAGCTGAAGCTCTTCTTCGCTAATCACGGTATCGGTCGGATCAAAAGAAATAAGATCAAAGTACGACTTGGTATACAGGTCAGTGCGGTAGTTTTCTACGAGCTGATTGAGCTGCCACTGCACGTCTTCGGGCAAGTTGGTAAGGGCATTCTGAAACATGAGCTGCTTTATAGCCCAGTCTTCAATATAGCGATCCTTGGCCTCTTTAATCGCTTGACTGTCTGAAAGATAGCTAAAATCGGGTAAGTCAGCGGCATAAAGAAAAGACCGTCCCACACGAGCCACAGCCTCTTTGTTGGGCTCTGTTGACACAAACAACTGGCATGAATGCAGCCCGAAAAGGACTAAAAAGACCACCAAATACCGTATGTATGCTTTAATGTGCATAGCTCAAAAATAGCACAAACTAAGGGTTCTGCTTACCTTTGGATCTGCAGTTAACAGAATTTTCGCAAACGCAGTAAACCGCTATGAGTGATTCGAGAGCCATTCAATTGATTTGGGATTTTAGAGGACCTGAAGCCCCACACACGGCTGAGCACTATCAGAAACACTTAGAAGAATTTTTAGCCTCCTACACGGATCGAGCTGCCCACAATCAAGTCGCCGTCATCCAAAACCAAGAATTCTGGTATAGCTGCACCTTGAACATTGATGAATCTCAGCTAGAAGCTCTCAAAAGCGCGTTAAAACCCCACAGAGGAGTTTATCTATAAGCCTTCGACTACGCGTGCATAAAGATCAAAATCACTGGCCTCTACAATTTCAACCCAGACGAATGAGCCTACGGTAAGGTAGGTTTTGGCGGCATCGATGAGTACGGTGTTGTCTACGTCAGGAGAGTCAAATTCAGTGCGCGCAACAAAGTATCCGTCTTCGTAGCGATCGATCAAGCACCTGAAGCGCTTACCTACCTTTTCTTGATTGAGTTCCCATGAAATCTGAGACTGCAGTTCCATAATTTCGGCCGCCCGTCGCTCCTTTTCTTCTTGATCGACATCGTCGGTAAGGGCGTAGGCATGTGTGTTTTCTTCGTGAGAATAGGTGAAACAACCCAGTCGGTCAAAGCGAGATGCCTTAACCCAAGCTTTTAGCTCTTCAAAATCGGCTAGATCTTCTCCCGGATAGCCCACAATCAAAGTGGTGCGAATGGCCATGTTCGGCACCTTTTCTCTGAACTGAGTAATCAGCGCGTCGGTCTTGGCGTGCGTGGTTCCGCGACGCATACTTTTTAAAACCCGATCCGAAATGTGCTGTAAGGGAATGTCGATGTAGTTACACACCTTAGGCTCTTCTCGTATGACGTCTAAAACATCCTCAGGAAATCCGGTCGGAAACGCGTAATGCAGTCGAATCCACTCAACGCCCTCAACGGCCACCAAGGCCTTTAGCAAAGCCGCTAATTCTCTTTTCTTGTAAATATCTAAACCGTAATAGGTCAGGTCTTGAGCGATTAAAATAAGCTCTTTCACCCCTTTGGAAGCCAAAATTTCGGCCTCTCTAACGAGCTCTTCAATGGGCTTTGAACGGTGTTTGCCGCGCATGAGCGGAATGGCGCAAAACGAGCAGGGCCTATCACAACCCTCAGAAATCTTCAAATAGGCGTAATGCGTGGGTGTGCTCATCACCCGCTCTCCAAGCAATTCGTGCTTGTAGTCAGCGCCTAATTCTTTTAATAAATGCGTGAGGTGCTGTGTGCCAAAATAGCGATCAACATCAGGTATTTCCTGCTCTAAGTCTGACTGGTAGCGCTCACTGAGGCAACCGGTAACGTAGACCTTCTCTACTAAACCCTTTCGTTTCTGATCGACAAAATGCAGAATCGTATCAATGCTTTCTTGCTTGGCGTTGGCGATAAATCCACAGGTGTTAATCACAACGACCTCCCCACTTCCTTCATGAACGACTTCTTTACCAGAGGCCTTTAACTGCCCGCTCAGTACCTCTGAATCGTATAAATTTTTGCTGCACCCTAGGGTGACCACATTAATAGTCTTTGACTTAAGTGATTTGGTTCTCATAGCTTTTATTCCTCAAAAAGAGCATCGACAAAGGCCTCTTTATCAAACACGCGTAAATCTTCTATTCCTTCACCTAGACCGATAAACCGAACAGGAATGGTGAATTGATCTGAGATGCCCAAGACCACTCCTCCTTTGGCCGATCCGTCTAGCTTAGTTACCGTAAGCGAATTGACCTCTGTGGCCGCGGTGAATTGACGGGCCTGCTCGAATGCGTTTTGGCCGGTAGAGCCATCGAGAACCAGCATGACCTCATGTGGAGATCCGTCTAGCACCTTGCCCATTACCCGCTTAATCTTGGAAAGCTCATTCATGAGATTAACCTTATTGTGCAGCCTACCCGCGGTGTCTACAAACAGTACATCTACCTCTTCTTTTACGGCGCGCACCACAGACTCATAGGCTACAGAGGCCGGATCGGCCCCTTCTTGCATGCGCACCAAAGGAACTTTGGCTCTATCGGCCCATACCTGAAGTTGATCAACAGCTGCAGCCCTAAAGGTGTCGGCGGCACCCACCATGACCTTTTTGCCTTCTTGGGTAAGCTGATGTGCTAGTTTTCCGATGGTGGTCGTCTTGCCCACCCCGTTCACTCCAACCACCAAAACAACATAAGGACCCTGTGTGGCTTTAAAGTGATGTTGACCAGCATCGCTGAGCAGGCCCTTGATCTCTTCTTTAAGCAGCCGC
This sequence comes from Flavobacteriaceae bacterium, assembly GCA_016780435.1. Next base: position 1,539 of record JADHLU010000016.1, on the reverse strand, counting down.
TGCAAATCATCTGCGCCCAAATATTTGTCTTGGGCCACACGCTCTTCTATGCGCTCGATGATCTTAAGCGTGGTATGTACCCCTACATCGGAGGCAATAAGCTGTTCTTCAAGGGCGTCAAGGGTATCGGCATCAACCGTTGAACGGCCCGCAACGGCAACCGCAATTTTGGAGAATAAACTTTTTTTAGTCTTCTCTAGACCCTCAGCTAGTTTCTCGGGCTCTTGTTTTTTCTTAAAGGCATCGAACCATCCCATAGTGCAAATCTAATTGTTCAAGCCATAAAAAAAGCCGCAGAATGCGGCTTTTTGTAAGACTTATATAAGAGGTTATTTATTTCCTAACCACTCTTTTACCAGCTCTGGAGCCATTACCGACTCAACAAAGGTATAGGCTCCAGTCTTTGGAGAGCGCACCATTTTGATGGCCTTGGTTAGTCTTTTTGAACTGGTCTGTAATGATGCAACGGTTTTCTTTGCCATGTTACTTGATTTCTTTGTGAACGGTCATTTTCTTGAGAATCGGATTGAACTTCTTCATCTCTAAACGATCGGGAGTGTTTTTCTTATTCTTAGTGGTAATGTAACGTGAAGTACCAGGCATGCCCGATGTCTTGTGCTCTGTGCACTCGAGGATTACCTGAACTCTATTTCCTTTTTTGGCCATCGCGAACTAACGATTTATTTAATGAATCCTTTTTCTCTCGATTCTTTTAAAACCTCAGAGATTCCTTTTTTATCAATAACCTTGATTCCCTTTGAAGAAACATTAAGGGTAATCCATCTATCCTCTTCAGGAACATAAAAACGCTTCTTGCTTATGTTCACATCAAATCGACGTTTGGTTTTGTTGATCGAGAACGAAACATTGTTACCGAACATCACTTTCTTTCCAGTAACCTCACAGATCTTTGACATTGTATGGGCGTTTTACCTGATTTTAGAGTGTGCAAATGTAGTAGTTTTCTTGATTTTGACCAAGCCCTCTCGATTTATTTTACAATTTCTCTGTAAAGCATTTCTAAGGCTTTTAAACTGGCCTTTTCGATGACCCGTTCTCTAAGGTTACCAAACATAAACTTTTGGGCATAGGTATGCGCCTCGGTGCTAATGCCTATGAACACGGTGCCAATAGGCTCATCTGAATCGCCTTTTGACGGACCTGCGTTACCCGTAGTTGAAACGGCAATCGAGACGCCAGTCTTCAATCGGGTATTAAGCGCCATGGCCTCTGCCACTGCCGCACTAACTACAGAATGCGCTTCGATAAGCGCGCTATCTACCCCTAAGAGTGCTGTTTTTTGGTCCGTTTGATACGGAACCAGACCAGCGGCAAATACCGCTGAGGCACCTGCAATTTCTGTAAAGGCAGACGCGATACTTCCGCCCGTGCAGCTTTCGCAACTGGCAATGGTCATCTTGGCCTTTTTGGCTACCTTAAGCACTTGGGCAGCAAGATTGCCGTCTTCTTCCTCTCCAAAATAGATATCGCTCAGTTGTGCGGCGATGAGGTCTCCGTAGTGCGTTAAACTTTGAGTTA
>JADHLU010000015.1 GCA_016780435.1 Flavobacteriaceae bacterium | reverse complement strand
GTGGCCATATATTCTCCTGTGCCTGCCTCGCGAAGACGAACGATCTTCTGTTTTGATAAGAAGGAAACCTCATCAGGCCGATATGAATTTTGTGTAGGCCGAACAATAGGGTCTGAAATAAGGGTTGTAAGTTCTCGATTGTACCGAAGTGCTCCTTTCTCGACGCTAAAGACTCCCTCAGAACTCTTATAATAAAGTTCGCCCCCAAATAAAAACAAGCTACTTGCCGTACCCAAAGCAGGAATCCGTTTTTCAGAACGAACAACAAGGTTATTCCAATCAAAATCAAGTAAGAAAACTCCGAGACTTTCGTGGTTAACGACAATTACATTGTCAAGAACCTCTACAAATCGTGATGGGATATTAAAGCCTTCCACTTTTTCTGCCGTAAGATTACGATTAGGTCGATAAGTATAAACACCATTATATCCGCCTAAAACATAAGAAGAAATGCCCTCAGAATCTACGTGCTCAGTGGCGCTCCAATAACCCGTTTGAGCATCAATCAACGAAGCCATTGAGCCATTTATTTTAAATAGACCTTTGTCGTGAAAACAATAAAGCTGATTCCCTAAAGTCTTTAAGTTCCAGACTTGTCCCCTTGTACCTGAAATAAATTCGAATTGACTTGATTTTTTATTAAATCGATAAAGTCCTTGATTCGTTCCAATATATAAGTTGTTCAGGTAACTTATTGCCGTGTACACCACTCCTATATCCTCAAAGCCGAATCTATATTCGCTGAGATTAGAGTTAGGAACGAATGATGCAATCCCTTGGTCTAGGGCAACCCATACTCTCCCTGTGATACTTTGAAATAAGCCGAGTACTGTGTTGTTGTTGAGCCCGCTGCCTTTGTCTAAAACATACAACAGATTTCCTAAGGTATCATAGACATGAAGGCCTGAAGAAATGGTGCCGACTACTAATTGTCCATTACTTAATTGTACCAAATCATAAATCTGATCAGAGTTCTTTAGATCTACAAAAGGATTCACTTCTTTAATAAGATCTCCTCTGTTAAGACGAAAAGTCTCTCCAATTTCATTGACGAGAAATTGGGCTTCGTTACGCTCATAAATTCCTACAAAGGCACCCGAAAGTTCTGGCAACTCAAAACGATAATACTCCCCTGAAGAAAAACGAATCGCCTCCTTCGAGGAGAAAAAATAAAGGTCGCCCCTGTGACTAAACGATTCTGGACGATCTGATTCAAAAGGAGTGCGCAGGGTCAATTGATTCTCTACAACTTCATAAATAGCACGCTTAGACTGAATAAAGAGTCGTTTGTCTTGCCATATAATGTTCCAAAACTCTTCTCCCACATCAATGTTTTGGTGCTCTAGTCCTTTTATTTCACTGTAATCTTCAAGTCCGCGAGGAGTAATCTGGTAAAATCCTATACTCATAGAGCCCCCGACGTATAATCGATCCTCAACAACCTTAATAGAGCGAACATTTTGTGCGTTCGGAACAAAAACTGATTCCCAGCGATTACCATCAAACAACAATACTCGCGATTGATTAGCGACAAATAACATTCCGTTATCAGACTGTTCTATCGCCCAATTCTGATTGTCTGCACCATATTGCTCTGGCGGATAATTCTGAACTAAGGGTGTATACTGCGCTTGGGAAAATCCATAAACCAAGAAAAATAGTATCAACACACACCTCGCTATTCGCTGTGTAATACCAATTGAAAATCCTATTTTAGAGAGTATAACCATATATTAAGATCCATAAAGATATCCTATGAAATTCAGTTTCCAAGCAATTGTAAGCAAAGGTGTTAGTATTTGTTTGCTTTTATTATCCGTATCTGCCCTTTATGCTCAAGAGGAATCAACTGCTCCGCAGCTAGAAAATATTGGGCCTAGTATTATGAGCGGAAGAGTCGTTGATTTAGAAGTTAATCCTGAAGATTCGACCGAGTTTTATGTAGCCTATGCGTCAGGAGGGCTATGGCACACCACTGACAATGGAACCACATTTAATCCTATTTTCGACAACGCCCCCACTCAAAACATCGGAGATATCGCAATGCATTGGGAGTCTCGCACGCTTTATGTGGGTACAGGAGAAAACAATTCCTCTCGATCGTCTTATGCCGGTATCGGAATGTTCAAAACCACATCTAATGGAGAGAACTGGGAACATATTGGTCTCGAAGACAGTCATCATATTGGTAGAATTGTCATCAACCCTAAGGACCCCAATCATATCCTAGTAGGGGTGATCGGACACCTGTACACAACCAATAAAGAACGTGGTGTCTTTGTGTCTTCTGACGGAGGAAAAACCTGGGAAAACAGCCTTTTCATCAACGAAAGTACGGGAATTATCGACTTGGCAGCTACCGAAGATTTTAGCGCTATCTACGCAGCAAGCTGGCAACGAGATCGTAAAGCGTGGAATTTTGAAGGGTCTGGCGAAGGGTCTGGCATTTATAAAAGTGAAGATCAGGGACGCTCCTGGACACTTCTTACCACAGAGGGCAGCGGATTCCCAACTGGAAGCGGTGTTGGAAGAATCGGGCTTTCGGTATTTGACAACCAAACCCTATATGCGGTTCATGACAGTCAATTCAGAAGAAAACCTTCTCAGAGAAAACCATCAAAGAACGATGCGCTAACCAAAGATCAGTTCAAGTCTCTTAGTGTAAAAGAGTTCTTGTCTCTTAGTGACAAGACGCTTAATGAGTTTTTAAAATCGAATGGATTTCAAGAAAAATATCGCGCTCAAAACGTGAAACAACTCGTTCGTGATGGTGTGGCAAAACCTTCAGATATCGCACTTTATCTTGAAGACGCAAACGCTATGCTGTTCGACACCCCCGTCATTGGAGCAGAAGTATACCGATCAGATGACGCCGGTAAAACATGGAATAAAACCCACGACGATTATATTGATAGCCTATTCTACAGTTATGGGTATTATTTTGCCCAAGTACGTGTTGATCCCTCTGATGTAAACAACATCTATTTAGCAGGGGTTCCGCTGATTCAATCGAAAGATGGTGGTGAAACCTTTAAATCGATCGATAAAGAAAATGTCCACTCTGATCACCATGCGCTTTGGATTAACCCAAATAGACCTGGTCACTTAATCAATGGTAATGACGGGGGCATCAATATTACCTATGACGACGGAGCAAATTGGACCAAAAATAATAGTCCTAGTGTGGGTCAATTCTATGCCATACAAATCGACCATCAAGAACCTTACAATGTGTACGGCGGGCTTCAAGACAATGGGGTTTGGATGGCCCCAAACACAGCCTCTGAAAACAGAGACTGGCTGGCCTCTGGACACAACCCATGGACGATGCTCTTAGGCGGTGACGGAATGCAGGTTGAGGTTCACCGTGAAAACCCTTCTATAGTATTTACCGGGTTTCAATTCGGCAATTACTATCGAGTCGAATCAGGCAAGCGCAAGGCAATCACTCCTAAACACGAACTTGGAGAAGCCCCATATCGATTTAACTGGCAGACCCCTATCCTTCTGTCTTCACATCATCCTGATGTGCTGTACTTGGGTAGTAACAAGCTTCATCGTTCGTTTGATCTCGGAGAGACCTGGACCACCTTATCTCCAGACCTTACCAAAGGAGGTAGAAAAGGAAACGTTGCCTACGGAACACTAACAACAATTAGCGAATCTCCACTTCAATTCGGGCTTATTTATACAGGAAGCGACGATGGTCAAATTCACGTCACCAAAGATGGTGGGGCTTCTTGGCAACTCATCTCTGATTCTTTAACTGAAGGGCAACCCGATGATCTTTGGGTAAGTAGAGTTTTTGCTTCAAATCACAAGAAATCTCGAGTATACGCGTCTCTAAACGGTTATCGGAATGATGACTTCACGCCTTATCTCTTCGTCAGCGAAGACTATGGAGCAACTTGGGAGGCTATTGATTCGGGGCTTCCTACGCAGCCTATCAATGTAGTCCTTGAAGACCCTCACAATGAAGAGCTTCTTTTCGTAGGTAATGATCACGGGCTGTACGTAGGTCTTCATCGAGGAAATAGTTGGATGCCATTTAATCAAGGCTTGCCAGCTGTAGCCGTTCACGATCTGAAAATTCAACCAAAATCTAAAGACCTTTTGGTTGGAACTCATGGTAGAAGTATCTATAAAGTCAATATTTCAGAATTAGAACAATTAAACCCTTCAATCCTTGAGTCGAGCGTTCACTTATTCGCTCCAGAAAAAATAAGAGCTTCTGGTCGATGGGGAAGAAGTTGGTCTGCCTTCGGAGCTCCGTACGTTCCATCAACTCCAATAAAATGGTATCAAGACCAGGCAGGTCCTGTCCAAATAACTGTAGATTTAGAAGGTGCTTTAGCCTTAACAACGAAAGTTCAAGGAATCAAAGGTTTACAAGAGTGGTCTTACTCGTTGAATCTCGACAAGGATTTGGCAAAAAGCTTTGAGAAGAAATCGAAAAAATCAATAAAAACGGCTTCTAATGGTATTTACTATCTTCCAAAAGGGAACTATACCTTGCGAATTAGTAACGCAAAAGCAGAAAGCAAACAACCGCTAATCATTGAATAAAGAATCCTATTTCGCTTAAAAAGAGAGGGTTACACCCTCTCTTTTTTATTTGCACAATCAATGGATATTAAGAATTGTTCTGAATATTTAAGTATTTGGCGTTAAAGTATATAGTCGTTGTAGAATATCTCATCGGTACGTACCTTTGCATGGTAATTTTTTAAGCGTTAAAACTAGACTCTTTATGTTCAGTTCTTCATTATTACGCAAGGTAGTTATGGCCCTGTCTGGGTTGTTTCTCATCTCGTTTTTAGCCTTACACTTGGCCATCAATCTAGCTTCTGTCTTTTCAGAGGAGCTCTACAACACTTGGTCACATTTCATGGGCTACAACCCAGTGGTACAATTTGTTCTTCAGCCCGTCCTGGTTGCTGGTGTAATTCTACACTTTGTTATGGGTTTTGTGCTCGAAGCACAAAACCGAAAAGCTCGAGGCCCCGTTGGCTACAAAGTAGGGTCGAAAGGCACCAATAGCAGTTGGTTGTCAAGAAATATGTTACTATCCGGAGGTGTTGTTCTTGCCTTTATAGGTCTTCACATGTACGACTTTTGGTTACACGAGATGATCTACAAGTATGTAGAATCTAATCCGATAGATACTACTCGATATTACGGGTTTACCGTTGAACTATTTGATCTAACAAGAACGGTCATCTATTCGATAGCGTTCGTTTTATTGGGAATGCACCTTTATCACGGTTTTGCTTCTTCAATGCAAACCATTGGTTTTGATAACAAATACGGCAAAGCTATTCAAGTCTTTGCAAAGGCATATGCAGTAGTTATTCCTGCCGGCTTTATTTTCATCGCAGTATATCACTTCTTAAACCCGATACAATAGTATGGCAAAGCTAGAATCAAGAGTTCCTAATGGCCCATTAGCCGAGAAGTGGAGCAAGCATAAAAATGATATTCGCCTGGTAAACCCGGCGAACAAAAGAAATATTGACATCATCGTTATTGGTACCGGTCTTGCAGGAGCTTCGGCTTCAGCGTCATTAGCCGAACTAGGGTATAATGTAAAAACCTTCTGCTACCAAGACTCTCCAAGACGAGCACACTCGATTGCCGCACAAGGTGGAGTTAACGCTGCCAAAAACTATCAAGGTGATGGTGACTCTGTTTATCGTTTATTCTACGATACCATCAAAGGGGGAGACTATCGTTCCCGAGAGGCTAACGTTCACCGCCTTGCTGAGGTATCCACCAATATTATTGACCAGTGTGTTGCACAAGGGGTTCCCTTCGCTCGTGAATATGGGGGGCTACTTGATAACCGCTCTTTCGGAGGGGTTCAAGTTTCTAGAACCTTCTACGCAAAAGGACAGACTGGGCAGCAACTTTTATTAGGGGCTTATTCAGCAATGAACCGCCAAATACAGCGTGGTAAAATCAAATCTTACACGCGCCATGAAATGTTAGATCTCGTTTTAGTTGACGGAAAAGCTCGTGGAATCATCGCTCGCAACCTCGTTACTGGTGAGTTAGAAAGACATTCTGCTCATGCCGTAGTACTTGCCACTGGTGGATACGGAAATGTTTTCTATCTATCGACCTACTGTATGGGGGCTAATGTGATGGCTGCTTGGAGAGCTCACCGAAGAGGAGCTCACTTTGCTAACCCTTGCTTTACACAAATTCACCCAACTTGTATTCCTGTCTCCGGAGACCACCAATCAAAGCTTACTTTGATGTCAGAATCCCTAAGAAATGATGGGCGTATTTGGGTTCCTAAAAAATTAGAAGATGCAAAGGCCATTCGAGAAGGCAAGTTAAAGCCAACCGACTTAGCCGAAGAAGATAGAGATTACTACCTAGAGCGCAGATACCCTGCTTTCGGTAACCTTGTTCCACGTGACGTAGCTTCTAGAGCTGCAAAAGAGCGTTGCGATGCTGGGTTCGGAGTGAATAAAACTGGAGAGGCTGTTTACCTTGACTTTGATTCTGCAATCATGCGATATGGCCGTGAAAAAGCCAACACCATGGGTCTAAAAGATGCTGATGACAAAAAGGTAAGAGCACTGGGCGAGGAAATCGTAGAAGCCAAGTACGGTAACCTTTTCCAGATGTACGAGAAAATTGTAAACGAGAACCCGTATAAGACACCGATGAAGATTTATCCGGCGGTACACTATGCAATGGGAGGGCTTTGGGTAGATTATAACCTAATGACTACTATTCCTGGTTGCTATGCTGCAGGAGAAGCTAACTTTAGTGACCACGGCGCAAACCGCCTCGGGGCATCTGCACTAATGCAGGGGCTGGCAGACGGATATTTCGTTCTTCCTTACACTATCGGCGACTATTTAGCAGACGACATTCAGACTGGATCGATCTCAACCGACTTGCCTGAATTTGAGGCTGCGGAGAAAGAAGTGAAAGAACGTCTCGAGAAGTTAATGTCAGGTTCAGGAAAACACTCTGTTGATTATTACCACAAGAAGCTTGGAAAAATCATGTGGAACAAGTGCGGTATGTCTAGAAATGAACAGGGATTGAAAGAAGCTATCAAAGAAATCGCTGAACTTCGCGAAGACTTCTATAAAAACGTGCGAATCCCTGGTGAGCTAAACGCTATGAACTCTGAGCTAGAAAAAGCCCACAGAGTTGCTGATTTCTTGGAGCTAGGAGAGCTTTTCGCGGTGGATGCATTAAATCGAAATGAATCTTGTGGAGGTCACTTCAGAGAAGAATACCAAACCGAAGAAGGAGAAGCGCTAAGAGACGATGAAAATTATCGCTATGTAGCAGCTTGGGAATACACTGGAGTTCCTAGTGGGGCAAAACTTCACAAGGAAGAACTAGTCTACGAAAACATTGAATTGAAAACACGATCTTACAAATAAGGCTATGAAAATTCATCTTAACGTTTGGCGTCAGAAAAACGCACAAACTAACGGAAAGTTCGAAACGTATGACCTTGACAACATCAGCGAGGACATGTCATTCTTAGAAATGTTAGACGTTCTAAATGAAGGTCTAATTAACGAAGGCAAAGAGCCTGTAGTGTTCGATCACGACTGCCGTGAAGGTATTTGTGGAACTTGCTCAATGGTTATTAATGGTAAACCTCACGGACCACAAAAGCTAACCACCACCTGCCAGCTTCACATGAGAAGCTTTAAAGATGGTGATCACATTACTATCGAGCCATTTAGAGCCGGGGCTTTCCCTGTAATTAAAGATTTAATGGTAGATCGATCTGCCTTTGATCGCATACAGCAAGCCGGAGGATACATCTCTGTAAATACCTCAGGACGCCCGGTAGATGCCAACGCTATTCCTATTGAAAAAGACAAGGCAGACGCTTCTTTCAACGCAGCAACATGTATCGGATGTGGAGCTTGTGTAGCGGCCTGTAAAAATGCTTCTGCAATGCTTTTCACCTCTGCTAAAGTTTCTCAGTATGCCTTGTTGCCGCAAGGGCGCGTTGAAGCCACCACACGTGTTTTAAATATGGTAAAGCAGATGGATCTAGAAGGATTCGGTAACTGTACCAATACCGGTGCTTGTGAAATCGAATGTCCGAAAGGAATCTCTCTTGAGAATATCGCACGCTTGAATCGCGAATATCTCAGTGCAAGTATCAAAGGTTAATCCCATTAGTATAGATATAAAAAAAGGCCGCTGAAAAGCGGCCTTTTTGTTGGTTATTAAGCCATTTTAAATGACTCCATGAATTTAGTGGTATAGTTACCAGCTATATAGTCTGGATGATCCATAAGCTGTCTGTGGAAAGGGATCGTGGTTTTCACTCCCTCAATCACAAACTCGTCTAAGGCTCTTCTCATCTTACTAATCGCCTCTTCTCTAGTTTGAGCGGTAGTGATGAGTTTAGCAATCATTGAATCGTAGTTCGGCGGGATTACGTACCCGCTATAAACGTGTGTATCTAAACGAACGCCATGACCTCCAGGCATATGAAGGGTGGTAATCTTTCCTGGAGAAGGTCTAAAGTCGTTATATGGATCTTCAGCGTTGATACGACACTCGATGGAGTGCAGCTTAGGCTCATAATTCTTGCCAGAAATCGCTACTCCAGCAGCCACTAAAATTTGTTCTCTAATCAGATCATAATCAACAACCTCCTCAGTAATTGGGTGTTCTACCTGAATACGAGTATTCATCTCCATGAAATAAAAGTCTCCGTTCTTGTCAACAAGGAATTCAACGGTTCCCGCTCCTTCGTATCCAATATACTCCGCAGCCTTAACCGCCGCCGCTCCCATACGCTTTCTTAGTTTGGCAGTCATAAACGGAGATGGGGTCTCTTCAGTAAGTTTTTGGTGGCGTCTTTGAACAGAACAGTCTCTTTCAGATAAATGACATGCCCGACCATTCTGATCTCCTACCACTTGAATCTCAATATGTCTTGGCTCCTGAATAAGCTTTTCCATGTACATTCCTCCATTTCCAAAAGCCGCAGTTGCCTCTTTCACGGCAGAGTTGAAATGAGTTTCCATTTCTTCTTCAGCCCAAATAGCTCGCATTCCTTTACCTCCACCCCCGGCAGTAGCTTTGATCATCACAGGATAACCCATGGCCTTCGCCGTCTTTTTAGCATCGGTTAGATCTTTTAGAAGGCCCTCAGAACCAGGAATGGTGGGTACTCCTGCCTCTCTCATGGTTTGCTTAGCTGTAGCCTTATCTCCCATTCGGTCGATTTGCTCCGCTGAAGCTCCAATAAATTTGATTCCGTGCTCTGTACAAATCTTCGAGAATTTAGCATTCTCAGACAAGAACCCATAGCCAGGGTGAATAGCATCTGCATTAGTAATCTCTGCTGCAGCAATAATGTTAGGTATCTTTAAATAAGATTCTGAGCTTGGGGCTGGGCCAATACAAACTGCCTCATCGGCAAATCGTACATGAAGGCTTTCTTCGTCAGCCTTAGAGTAAACGGCAACTGTTTTAATGCCCATTTCGCGACAGGTTCGGATGATGCGCAGTGCAATCTCTCCGCGATTCGCGATGAGTATTTTTTTAAACATGACGATTTATTTAAGAAGGGTCTACTAAGAAAAGAGGTTGATCAAATTCAACGGGAGAAGCGTCGTCCACTAAAATCTTAACGATTTTACCTGAAACTTCTGACTCGATATCATTAAAGAGCTTCATTGCTTCAATCACACAAAGCACATCTCCTTCACTAATCGTTGAACCTACCTCAACAAAATTTGGCTTGTCTGGAGATGGCTTACGGTATAATGTTCCAATAATCGGAGACTTAACCGTGATGTAATTGCTTAAATCTTCTTCCTCTTTAGAAGAGGCTGCAGGAGCTGGTGCAGTCGGTGCTGCTGGTGTTGCAGCAACCGGAGCCATAGCGGCATGAACTGGTATTTGCTGAACAATTGTAGCCTCTGCATGACCTGTCGACTCTGAAGTCGTCTTAATGGTAATCTTGATGTCTTCGGTCTCTAGTTTCACCTCGCTAGCGCCAGATTTGGCAACGAAGCGAATGAGATTTTGAATTTCTTTAATATCCATTACGTTACTTATTTATTCTTGTTTTGTGTATGCCCATTTTATAAATGCTGCTCCCCAGGTGAAACCCGCGCCAAAAGCAGCAAAAACTAGATTATCCCCCTTTCTCAGTTGCGATTCGTAATCGCACAATAGAAGAGGAATAGTGGCAGCTGTGGTGTTTCCATAGCGACCAATGTTCATCAAGACTTTTTCATCTCCAATGCCCATTCGCTGTGCAGTGGCATCAATAATGCGTTTATTCGCTTGATGAGCAATCAAATATCGGACATCTTGATGACACAGTCCATTTCTGGACATGATTTCTGCTGCCGCATCCGCCATATTGGTGACTGCGAACTTGAAAACAACCCGTCCGTCTTGATAAATATAATGTTTCTTTTCGGCTATCGTTTTTTCGGTTGGGGGATACAATGATCCGCCAGCCTGAATGCCTAAATGGTCTTTGCCAACGCCGTCACTGCGAAGATACTCGTCAACAAACCCAAGACCTTCGCTGTTAGACTCTAAAAGAGCAGCACCAGCACCATCTCCAAACAACACACAGGTGGTTCGATCGGTATAGTCAACAATCGACGACATCATATCTGCTCCCACCAAAACTACCTTCTTATAGCGTCCAGATTCAATATAAGATGAGGCCACCGACAGGCCGTATAAAAACCCTGAACAAGCAGCTTGAAGGTCAAAAGCAAAAGCATTCTTTGCTCCTAAATTCGTAGCAACCTGTGCCGCTGTAGCAACGACAGGCATATCAGGTGTTGCGGTGGCTACAAGTAAAAGATCAATGTCAAGGGGTTCAAGGCCCGATTTCTTCATCAGGTCCTTGACGGCCTCAGTTGCCATAAAAGCAGTTGCCTTACCGGGAATGTCTAAAATACGGCGCTCTTTGATTCCTGTGCGAGTGGTAATCCACTCGTCGTTGGTCTCAACCATTTTTTCTAAAGTGGCGTTGTCTAAGACCTTTTCTGGAAGGTATTTTCCAATTGCTGTAATTGCAGCCGTTGTTTTTGGCATAAAAGGCAACTTTTAGTTGAGCGAAATTACTGTTTTTTTAAGAAGGGTGAGATTTCGGTGTAGTCCATAAAAAAACTCTCGTGTCTCTAATTACACGAGAGTTCTAGATCTTCTTTCGACCGTAATTTACTCTGCCGCTACTTCTTCTGCAGCATCGATAAGCACCTGTCCACGATAGTAAAGTTTACCCTCGTGCCAGTGAGCGCGATGCATTAAGTGCACCTCTCCGGTAGTTGAATCTTTTGCTAGAGTTGGAGCGACCGCTTTGTAATGGGTGCGTCTCTTATCTCTACGCGTTTTCGATATTTTTCTTTTAGGATGTGCCATATCTTCCTTGTTTAATAGTCTTTTATTTCAATAAATCTTTTAAAGCGTCCCATCTTGGGTCACTTTCGTTGGTTTCCTCTTTTTCCTCTACTATTTTCGGCTTGAGATCTTCAAGCTTATCAAGCAGTGGTGATTCTAATGATCCGTCTTCAACTCCTGGGTGTATTCTCTTCTGTGGAAGACTAAGCACCGTCATTTCGTACAGATATTGTGCAACATTGAACTGATATTCGCCATGAGGTAAAACGAGAAGCTCATCATCTTCATCATTATAC
>JADHLU010000014.1 GCA_016780435.1 Flavobacteriaceae bacterium | reverse complement strand
AGTACGGTGGAGGAGTTGATTAAAAACACCTTAAACGCACTTTGATTCTAAGCAGAGCGCATCAGATTGTACTTATCCTCTGTATCTCCTTTCTGGTCTTGGTGCAGAAAGCTAATGCGCAAAAGCTTCCCTCTATACTACCGTATTATCTTGAAGAAGTATACCATTACGATCCGTTGAATCAGCGATTTGTAAAACGCCAAACCCTAGCTGAACAGACTTCAGGCTATCCGCTGTACCTATCGCTCACCGAGTTTTATGAGGCCCTGAGAAGACAGGCGCTCAAAGCGAATTTTCAGCAAAAAACGGCCGCACTGTCAAAGTCAAACGATACGATTAGGGGCGCGCGAAAAGACCTTTTGCCCACCTACTATGTCAATTCTGACTTTTTTGAGTCGATTTTCGGAGGTAATACGATAACGGTGGCTACTAGCGGAGGCTTCAACTTTGATACAAGCGCCTTGATTCAGCGCACCGAAAACCCGGCCTTAGCCGTGCGCAACCAGCGTTCTACCATTCTAGACATTGATCAGCAGTTTGATTTTAATCTAAATGCGCAGGTTGGAGAACGACTCAATATTAGCGCGGCCATAGATAGTCGATCGACCTTCAATTTTGAGAACCTCTTCAAGCTAACCTATACGCCTAACGAAGACGACTGGCTAAGAAATCTAGAATTCGGAAATGTGAACTTACCCCTTCGAAGTAGTCTGCTTTCAGGTGCACAGAATGTGTTTGGTGTTCGCAGCGACTTTCAGTTTGGTAGAACGCGCGTTTCAGCGGTTTATGGTGAACAGCGCTCTCAGCGTTCTTCGGTGCGCAGTGAAAATGGTAACGTCGTTAATCGGTTTGAGCTCAGCGCTCTAGATTACGAAGAAAATACCCACTTTTTCTTAGCCCATTTTTTTCGCGACACCTACGATCAGGCACTGGCAAACTATCCGTTCATCGCAAGCCCTGCTCAGATTACACGCATTGAAGTGTGGGTTACCAATAGACAGCAACAAACCGACAACGTGCGCAGTATTATTGCGTTTCAAGATTTGGCAGAATCTGTTCCTGAGAATGTCTCGTTTAATGCCCCGGAGGCCTTTTATACTGGTCAAAATCTGCTTCCTGATAATGCTGCAAATTTTCTAAACCCTGCCTTGATTGGTGCATCTGGGCTTTCAGCCGAGATTCGAGCTCCAAGAGCCAACTTGGGCACCATTAATGTGCTCGGCCAACGGCTGACCAATGGAATCCATTTCACCAACTTGAGCAATGCCCGTAAACTAGAGGAAGGGGTGAATTACACCTTCAATCGGCAACTGGGGTATATCTCCTTGAATCAACCCTTGGCAACCGATGAGGTTTTGGCTGTGGCCTTTCAGTATACCTATAATGGTAAGGTTTATACCGTCGGCGAATTTTCAAACGACAACACATTAACTGCTGATCAAACCTTAGTGTTGAAGCTGCTAAAGAGCACGATAACGCGCGTAGAAGATCCTATATGGGACTTGATGATGAAAAATATCTATGCGGTTGGAGCCTTCGGATTGCGCCCCGATGACTTTCAGATGCAGTTGTTTTACAACGATCCGAGCCCGAGAAACTTTTTAACCAAGGCCAGTGAAGACTTACCATGGCCTAGTAATTTTGAAAATCAGAGCCTGCTGCGCATTTTTAATTTTGACCGACTCGATGCCTATGAGAATTTGGCAGAACAGGGTGATGGTTTCTTCGACTTCGTTGAGGGAGTTACCGTTGATGCCGCTAATGGAAGGGTCATCTTCACCAAGGCCGAACCTTTCGGTTCATTTTTATTTGAGCAGCTTCAATCTAGCGGGTCTGAAGACTATCAAGACGTTAGTAGCTACAACGCCAACCAGCGAAAGTTTGTGTACAGAAGTCTTTACGCCCAAACCAAGGCTGCGGCTCAGCAAGACGCCAGTGCCAATCGTTTTGCACTAAAGGGCTCGTTTGCCGATAGCCAGTCGAATACCCAAAATAGAATTCCTTTGGGGGTGCTTTATGCTGTTCCCGGATCGGTGCAGGTCACCGCAGCAGGTCGATTGCTTACAGAGGGCATCGATTACCGGGTAGACTACACCACGTCGACTGTTGAATTACTCGATCCGAGCTTGGCCTCAGGGGCTATTCCCGTTCAGGTCACCGCTGAAGACGCGGGCCAACTGGGCCAACTGACACGCCGTTTTTTTGGACTTACGGTAGATCATTATTTCTCAGACGACCTTCAAGTCGGCGGCGCCCTGCTCAACCTGAGGGAACGCCCCTTAACGCAGAAAGCGGCATACGGAGTAGAGCCCATAAACAATACCATGCTGGGCGCCTCCTTGCGCTACAGAAAGCAGCTCCCTTTCTTGACCCGTTTGATCAATCAGTGGCCTACTATTGATACCGAGGCGCCCTCCGAATTGGTGATTGAAGCTGAGGTGGCTGCTTTGATACCGAGTGCTCCGTCTAACACCTCATTCAATCAAGAGATCACTAGCTACATTGACGATTTCGAAGATACCCAGCAATTTATTGACCTCACCGAGCCTCGAGAATGGGTGCTTTCAAGTAACCCTTTTGGAGAGACCGGCCTTCAGGCTATGCGAAATAGAGCCCGTTTGGCCTGGTATACCATAGACCCCATTTTCTATGGGCGCACTAGGCCATCAGAAATTACAGAAGCCATCCTAAATGACGACAGCATGAGGCGTGTGTTTATAACCGAGGTTTATCCAGAGACCGATGTGGTTCAGGGTCAAACCGCCGTGCAGCGCACCTTTGACATGGCCTATTTTCCAAACGAGCCTGGCCCTTATAACACTGATGACGATTTCAATCCGCTGGCCACTGCAGATCGCTGGGGCGGAGCTATGCGCGCAATCGCCACCACAAACTTCGAGCAGGCCAATATAGAGAACCTGCAGTTTTGGATGATGCATCCGCTAGAACCGGGAGACTTAAGCACGGGTAAACTGCTCATCGATTTGGGAAATCTTTCTGAAGATATTCTGCCCGATCAGGCCTCACAGTTCGAAAACGGCCTTAACCAGCAGGCCAATTCGGTGACTTTTGGAAAGGTTCCTGAGCGAAATGCCCTGATCTATAATTTCGACAATGAGGCTTCATTAAGGGCGATTCAAGATGTGGGTCTTGACGGGTTAGACGATGCCGAAGAGGCGTTTATTTATCCAGGCCCAGCTGCCGATCCTGCTCGTGATAACTTCCAAAACTACCTAGAAACCCAAGGAACAATAGTCGAGCGCTATAAGTTCTTTAACAATACTCAAGGCAATTCTCCCGTGGAGTCTGGTGACAGCACAAGAGGGGCTACAGTACTGCCCGACGTAGAAGATGTAGACCGCGATTTTGCCATGAATACCGTCGAAAGCTTCTTTCAATACGAGATCCCCTTAAGTTCGGTCGTGACCGAGTCTATGCCCTATGTGACTACGGTTAGGGCTCCCGAAGATTCCAACGGTTCGGTTTGGGTGCAGTATAAGATACCCCTCAGAGACTTCACTAAGGCGGTCGGAGGTATTATTGATTTTAGGTCTATACCCTTTATCCGCATGTATCTTCAAGGCTTTAATGAGCCTGTTGTGTTGCGATTTGCCGGAATAGACCTTATTCAAGGCAGTTGGCGGATCTACGATAAGCCGCTAGAGGTAGACGAACCGCTTGTTCCGTCTTTAGCCTCGGATATAGAGATCGGAGCAGTGAACATCGAAGAAAATAGCAACCGAAGCCCTATTCCGTATGTATTACCCCCCGGTGTGAGTAGAGAGCGGCTCAACAACACGAACACCATCGTAAGACAAAATGAACAATCGTTAAGTGTGAACATAAGGGCCCTGAAGCCTTTAGAGCGCAAGGCGGTCTTCAGAAGGGTGCAGTTTGATATGCGGCGTCACGATAGGTTGCAGTTATTTGTGCATGCCGAGACTTCAACCGCCGCTGCTCCCGATCAGGCATTAACCGCCTTTATGCGCATAGGAACCGACTACAGCGACAATTTTTACGAGATACAGTGGCCGCTTCGCTTTACGCCTTATGGAACCGTTGACCCTCAACTCATCTGGCCCGATGAGAATGAACTCGACCTAGATCTGAGCGATTTAAGTCGAGCAAAGTCGCTACAGCTGTCCAGTGGATCGCTAGATCACACCGTCGAATTTGAACGCTATTCAGTAAGGGTTAGGGGAAACCCCTCTATCGGTAGGGTAAGCTCGGCAATGTTGGGCCTTCGCAATGAGCGATCGCCCGTCTCTCTGGACACCGAGATTTGGTTTAACGAGTTTCGATTATCGGGCATTAATCACCGCGGCGGATGGGCCGCTACCGCTAATGCTCAACTAAATCTATCTGATGTAGTGGCCTTTGGATCAGGCTACTCGAGATCGACGGTGGGATTCGGCGGGCTTGACGATAACCCCAATCTAAGAAGTCTAGACGACGCGCAGAACTTTGACTTTTCTGTGAGTTCGAACCTAGGTGATTTCTTGCCTCAAAAGCTGCGATTAAATGCGCCGATGAGCTATTCTTTTGTCGATTCAAGAAGCACACCAGAGTACGATCCGGTTTACGAAGACCTCACTCTTGATGACCGAATAAGTGCGGCCGAAACTCCAGAGGCGGCGGCAGCCATCAAAGAGCAAGCTCAAAGCCTGACAAGAATACAAACTCTATCGATTCAAGGCGTGCGCATCGAACGAAAGCCAAACAGCAGAGAAGATTTTTTTGATATCGAGAACTTTTCGGCCTCTATGAGCAGCACCCGCACTTCGCACAGCGATTTCGAGACGGCTTTTTCAGAACGATCTTCGGCCAATGGATTATTGAGCTATGCGTATTCGGGTAATGCACTTAGCGCTTCGCTTCAGACATCGGTAAATAGGGCATTAAATCAGCAGCGCTTTAGACAGCTGTTTGATCCAGAAGAGGTTCAGTTGCTAGACACGCCCTTGCTCACCCAACAGAACTACCGCTCCAATTGGCAAGGATCGATCACCGCCAATCCGCTTAAGGGTCTTAGCGTGGCGGTAGATGCGACCCAGAATAATATTATTCTGGCAGACGCTCAAAACCCCATGGCACAGCAGTCTATTTGGGATTCGTTTCTGAGTTGGGGGCAACCCAACACCTACAATCAATCGGTAAGGGCCTCGTATACGCTGCCCTTTGACCTTCTAAAGGCGACCGATTTTTTAAGTGCCCAGGTTGATTATACCGGTACGTTTAACTGGCAGCGCGGTTCAGACGCCTTGGCACAACTAGCCGGTGAACCCATAAATACACTACAAACCGCTAGCACTATAAACGCATCTGGTTCTTTAGACCTCAACGCAGCCCTTCAAAAGCTTGGATTGAGGTCGCAACAGGTTTCGGCGAGCATTCGTTCAAATTGGTCTCAGAATCAAGGGAGCGTTCTTCCGGGTTATGTGCGAAGCATAAACGACCGCAGTCTATTTGCGCTAGACAGGCAGCTTTCTGTTGGACGCCTGAGTCAAGACCTTCGATTTGAGGCGGCCCAGCGGGGTTACCTCACCCAGTTTGATCAATTTAACACCCCGTTTATTAGTGATGCCAATCAGTCTTTGAATACGAGTGCCATGCTAGGAATAGGCGATAAAGTAGTCCTTAGTTTAGACTATGAGCAGCGGCGAAGCGATCGTTTTCAGGAGCAATTCAGAGTGAGTGCTGATGGGCAAACCCTGCGCTACGAGTCTTTGCTATCCAATGAGATCGGAAGCTACAGCACTACCGCCACATGGCTGGCCTCAGCTTTTGGAGATGCCTCTTCTTCAGCTGACTCCAGAGCCTTTGAGCAATTTAAGGAACAACGCCTTCAGGTGGCTAAGCGTTTGGCCGAATCCAACGGTTTTGATAGCAGTGCGGTCGATGCGAATGGGTTTCCTGAGGCTTATGGGCCAACCCACCCCGAAGTGCTGCTTACCTCTTTGGTCTCTGCCTACTCGGGTCGATCGGTAGAGCAGACCTCGCTCAGTCCGTTTCACAAGTTTGCCATACCTAGTTGGACGGTTTCGATAAATCAACTTTTTCCCAAGTTGTTTTCTAGATTCTCGCTGAATCATTCCTATAGAGCAGCATTCTCGATTAATCAGTTTCAAAACAACTTGGCGATAAACGACGGACTTTTTAATGCCGAAAACGGAGACATTAAGCCGAGCTATATTATTGGATCGGTGGTGCTCAACGATCAGTTCAATCCGCTTATAGGGGTTGACATTGAAACCAATGATCTATGGCAAATTCAGACTAGCCTAATCAGAGACCGCATGCTCAACTTTAGCTTCTCCAATAATCTACTCACCGAGGTAAGTGGTCAAGAGGTGGTGATCGGATTGGGCAAGCGATTCAATCAACTCAAGTGGAGCGCCATGCTCGGCGGAAGTCGTCAGTATTTTTCTGGAGACCTAGTGATACGCGGCGATGTATCGTACCGAACTAACAGCACCGTTTTGCGCAACCTCGAAGAGCCTTTGGGGGGGCAAGTCACCTCAGGACAGGATCGTTTTTCGGGTCGATTCACCGCTGATTATGCCTTCTCTAATCAGTTAAATTTAATGGCTTACTACGATCATACGTTTTCGCGATTTAAGGTGTCTACCGCTTTTCCGCAGATGACCCTTAGGGCCGGATTAAGTCTGCGCTACCGTTTTGGAGACTAGCAGTAAACACCTACCATAATTAATTACATTTGTGCTTTAATAGAAAACCATCATGAATATTCCAACAGAATTAAAATACACTAAGGATCACGAGTGGGTGAGGCTCGAGGGTTCAATTGCCACAATTGGCATCACTGACTTTGCTCAATCTGAGCTTGGTGATATCGTTTACGTAGAAGTAGAAACCCTTGACGAATCACTCGGTCAAGATGAGGTCTTCGGAACTGTAGAAGCCGTAAAAACGGTGTCTGATTTATTCTTGCCCATTACTGGAAAAATCATTGAACTTAATGATGCGCTTGATCAAGAACCAGAGCTAGTTAACTCAGACCCTTACGGATCTGGTTGGATGATTAAAGTGGAGGTTTCTGATACGGCTGAATACGAACAGCTGTTAGATGCAGATGCCTATCGCGCCCTTGTCTCTGCCTAATTTTTTCTTGTGAAGGCCTATCTATATCGCATAGGTTTCGCCTTTTATGCCACCCTTATTGCGGCCTTGAGTTTAGTCAATATTGGTGCTGCCGTTGGGCTGCCAAGGTTTTTCGACGGAATCGACAAGGTGGTACACTTTTGCTTTTATTTGGGTTTCAGTGTGCTTTTGGGGCAAGCTTTTCTAGAGGCTTTCAGTGAATTGAAAACAAAAACACTTCGGTTTTGGGTGATTGGATATGGATTGCTCTATGGCGGATTGATCGAACTCGCTCAAATGTGGCTAACTACCTTTAGGCAAGCCGATTGGAATGATTTTTTAGCCAATACCCTCGGAGTACTTGTTGGAGTGGCCATTCATCCGTGGATAAGCGCACTTCTACTAAATGCAAAAAGCAGAAATAATTAGTCCCTTTTTCGAATTAATATTTAAATTAGCGAACATCAAAACGTAGTCTATGGAACCAAAAAAGAATCCAAAAGCCGATATAAACCGTAACAGTGGATTGTATTTCGCTATAGGATTGGCCTTTACCATGTTTGTTATTTGGCGCGCACTTGAGTGGAAAAAGTACGACGAGGCGGCAAACTATGATATTGCTTTAAATGTTGAAGATCAATTGGACGAAGAGGTTCCGATGACCGAGCAGCTCAAGACTCCACCACCTCCACCACCTCCAGCTGCGCCTGAAGTGATCGAGGTTGTTGAAGACGAAGAAGAGGTAGAAGAGACTATTATTGAATCTACAGAGACATCTCAAGACGAAGAGGTTATAGAAATCGAAGAGGTAGAAGTGGAAGAGATCGACGAAGACATCTCTGTTCCGTTCGCCGTTATTGAAGATGTACCCGTTTTTCCAGGATGCGAAGGAGCTAGTGATAAAAAGGCCTGTTTTCAAGAACAAATGCAAAAACACATTCGCAAGAATTTCCAGTATCCAGAAATCGCTCAAGAAATGGGTGTTCAGGGTCGGGTTAACGTGATGTTTGTGATTCAGAAAGACGGCTCAATCGGAGGTATCCGTATGAGAGGTCCAGACAAGAATTTAGAGGCAGAGGCTCTTAGAATTATCGAATTATTGCCTAAGATGTCTCCTGGTAGACAACGAGGCAGAGCGGTTAAGGTTCCTTTCAGTATTCCAATCACCTTCAGACTTCAATAAAAGTTTACATAAGATGAAATAAAAAACCGGGCTTTGGCCCGGTTTTTTGCTTTGTGCTTGAGCTAGGTCTTATCTTTGCGCATTGAATGGTGACCTTGGATCGATTTGCATTTTCTGCTTTTAGCGCTTTCTTGACTGATTTAAAAGTTTTAGTCAAGATCCGATTGTCTATCAGCGTTGTCTTTTCTGCAATCGCCGGGTATTTACTGGCCGCAGAACCGTTCTCTTTAGCTGACTTACTTTTTCTTTCTTGTGGTGGAATGGCGCTAGTGTCGGCCTCTAACGCCTTTAATCAGGTTATTGAGCGCAAGCTAGATGCCAAAATGCAGCGCACCCAATCAAGACCCTTAGTCACCCAAAAAATGAGTGTTTCATTTGCCATGGTGGTGGCCGTGAGTCTTACCCTGCTCGGTACAGCTATGCTCTTTGTCTTGAATTTTAAAACGGCTTTTTTTGGGCTATTGTCAGTCTTGATTTACGTGGCTGCGTATACTCCGCTTAAAACGAAGTCGCCGCTTTCAGTATTTGTTGGGGCATTTCCAGGGGCGATCCCCTTTATGCTCGGATGGGTTGGGGCTACCAATCAATTTGGCATCGAAGCCGGAACCCTTTTTATGATTCAATTTTTTTGGCAGTTTCCCCATTTCTGGGCACTGGGTTGGATACTACACGAAGACTACAAGCGAGGCGGGTTTAAGATGCTCCCAACCGGAGATCGAGACCGTAAGACGGCCTTTCAGATTGTGGTTTATTCCCTCTGGACCATGGCCACGTCAATAGTGCCTGTTTTTGGGTTCACTGGTGCGCTGCAACTTTCTGTCTATGCAGCCCTTTTAATTTTTGCTTTGGGCATCTATATGCTTGTGCCAGCTTTAAAATTATTTCAGACCCTAGAGCAGCGCTATGCCAAATCACTCATGCTTAGATCGGTCATCTACTTGACGCTGATTCAACTTATTTACGTGCTAGATCGTTTTTTTATTTTATAAAATATTTACCCTATGAATCCTACAGATGAACTTCAGAAGCAAAGGCGTGCTAAGAAAATGATGCTGTGGTTTTCCCTCATCAGCTTGATCATGGGATTCGCCGGATGGACCAGTGCCTACATCGTTAGCAGCAAGCGCAAAGATTGGGTGGCCGAGATTAACCTTCCTCAAACCTTTTGGGTCTCCGCTACCGTGATCGCCCTGAGCAGTCTTACCCTCATTTGGGCGAGAAAGCAGCTGAGAGCTAGTCAGTTCAGTCGGGCTAAGGCTTACGTGCTTTTCACTATTCTGTTGGGATTGATTTTTGTCGCTTTACAGTTCATGGGTTTCAATGAAATGATAGCCGACGGATACTATTTCACCGGTCCAACGAGTAGCATCAAAATATCGTATGTGTTTCTGATTGCCTTTGTGCATTTGGTACACCTATTTGCGGGCCTAATTGTCTTGTCAGTTCTCGCATTCAAAACCGTGAAAGAGCGCTATTTACCCGAAGAAATGCTGGGCTTTGAACTGGGAGAGACCTTTTGGCACTTCTTGGGCATTCTTTGGCTCTATCTGCTGTTATTTATGCATTTCGTAAAGTAATTCTTTAAAGCTATTTTTGAAAATCAACCAAACCGTTACCTTTGCGCAGTTAACACCTACTTATGGATACTTCAATCTCACAACACACTGAAGAAAACCTCTGGGGGGGCGGAGAACAGAAGCCTTTAAAGGCGAGCTATGGAAAACTCATGATGTGGTTTTTCATCGTTTCAGACGCCTTGACCTTCTCGGCTTTTCTAGCCTCATACGGATTCTCTCGTTTCAAGTTCATAGAAACTTGGCCTATAGCCGATGAGGTGTTTACCCACGTTCCTTTCTTTCACGGAAACTATCCGATGATCTACGTGGCCTTCATGACCTTCGTGTTGATTATGTCTTCGGTCACCATGGTACTAGCCGTTGACGCTGGTCATCACATGAATAAGAAGAAAGTAGTAATCTACATGCTGTTGACCATTATTGGAGGAGCTATTTTTGTAGGTTCTCAGGCCTGGGAATGGGCCACTTTTATTAAAGGCGATTACGGAGCGCTCGAAACCAAGGGTGGGCGAATCCTTCAATTCGTTAATGCCGAAACCGGCGAGCGGGTGGCACTAGATGCTATCGCGCTAATAGACCCTTCAGAGACTGAAACCTATCACGAGTCGTCTAAAGGCATATGGTTTGAGAGTGGCGAAAAACCTTCAACCTACAGCTTAGATGAGGTAAAAAGCGGTTTTCTGGCTAACGAAGTGGTGACCATTCGCACCGAGACAATTAATGAAGACGGAGAGAAGACCGTGCTTTCTCGTGCCGAAGCCATTGAGAAATTAAACGACGCTGTTAGAGTAGTAGAGGGGGCAAACTTAATTCGCAATGAATACGGAAGCCGACTCTTTGCTGACTTTTTCTTCTTTATAACCGGTTTTCACGGTTTTCACGTATTCTCAGGAGTGGCCATTAACGTGATCATCTTCTTTAACGTGCTTATTGGCACCTATGAAAAAAGAGGGCACTACGAGATGATCGAAAAAGTTGGGCTATACTGGCACTTTGTTGACCTTGTTTGGGTCTTTGTATTCACCTTTTTCTATTTGGTATAATCATGGCGCACGAACATAAACTTTCGATATTTCGCGGCTTAGTCACCTTTAAGAACAACCAACAAAAGATATGGGGCGTATTGTTGTTCTTGTCTTTGGTAACTGCCGTAGAGGTTATTCTGGGTATCATTAAACCTGCCTTTTTAGTTCAAAGCACCTTAATGGGGACCAAGCTACTGAACTGGATTTTTATTATACTTACTTTGGTCAAAGCCTACTACATTGCTTGGGATTTTATGCACTTAAGAGACGAGCGCTCTTCGCTTAGAAGGATAGTGGTTTGGACACCGGTTTTCTTAATTGTATACCTCATAACCCTTCTTCTATTTGAGGCAAACTATGTTTATGAGATTTTCAACACGACCTTCTTAACTTGGGATTTTTAAGTATTGAAGGTTTTTCACTCAGCTTACAAAGGCAGCCCTAATGTGGTTGCCTTTTTTTATTTTTGCATATTGCTTGCGCTATGAAAAAGACTGTTGTTTTGGGTGTGCTGTTTATACTGCCATTGGTGGTCTATTTGTTCTTCGCCTCTGGGGTGACCAACTTTGGTAAATTGCCTACACTTAATCCTAGAATTGACTGGCCTGAAGGATTTGCTGCGGCTGAGCTTGAAGGTAAAATTAGTCTGATCATCTTTCTGGGTAACGCCGTAAGCGAAAACAAGGGCTACCTATTTAATTTCAATCAAAAAATTTACAAACGATTCTCTGAATTCGAAGACTTTCAAACCGTACTCATAAGCACACCCGATCAGGAAGAGGTCGCGAATGAAGTTTTGGCTGAACTCGCAACAATAACCGATGTGTCTCGTTACCGAATGGTTTTTGTGTCTAATGAAAGGGTCCGAGAGTTGTTCGACGGCTTGCAAACTCCCTATACATTAGATAGCAATTTCTCGAGCCCCTACGTGTTTATCTCTGATAAGGAGGCAGCTCTCAGAGGTCGTGATGACGATGAAGATGAGGGGCTGAAATACGCTTACGACATGCGCTCGGTTGCTGAGTTAAATAATAAAATGGAAGACGACATGAAGATCATCCTTG
>JADHLU010000013.1 GCA_016780435.1 Flavobacteriaceae bacterium | reverse complement strand
AACTCCAGGATTTTATGCCGGTAAGAAAGAAGATAAGCTGGGAATGCGGGCGAGTGAGACCGCAGAAATGATCTTTGACAATTGCATCCTCTCTGATGAACAGCGATTGGGCGAAATAGGTCAAGGATTCATTCAGTCTATGAAGATCTTAGACGGAGGGCGCATCTCTATCGGGGCGCTTTCGTTAGGTATAGCTAAGGCGGCCTTCGAGGCCTCGGTGAAATACAGCAACGAGCGCGAACAATTTGGAAAGCCGATCAGTGCCTTTCAAGGGATATCGTTTAAGCTAGCCGATATGGCCACCGAAATTGAAGCAGCTGAGTTGCTCTTGCACAAGGCGGCCTTTTTAAAGAACGACAACCGCAAAATGACCCTAAATAGCGCTATGTGTAAATTATTCGCTTCTGAGCTATGTGTGCGTGCCTCGAGTGAAGCCGTACAAATTCATGGAGGCTATGGGTATACAAAAGACTATCCGGTTGAGAAATTGTATCGCGACTCCAAATTGTGCACTATTGGAGAAGGCACTTCTGAGATTCAAAAAGTGGTTATCGCTAAAAATATTCTCTAGGGCTTGTTCACTAACGCGTAAAGCGTATATTTGCAGCCACCAAAAGAGAGGAGGTGCTTTGATATGTTAATAATTCCAGTTAAAGAAGGCGAAAACATTGATCGAGCGTTAAAGCGTTTTAAACGTAAGTTCGACAAGACAGGCGTTATGCGCCAGCTAAGAACGCGTCAGCAGTTTACTAAGAAATCAGTAGAACGTCGCAAAGAAGTTCAGAAGGCTCAGTACATCCAGAATTTAAGAGACCAAGAGGCTCAATAATTCTCAATCTTATAGATTTTTGAAAGCCCGAAGCCACTTGGCCTCGGGCTTTTTTATTTTAGTCGTAATTTGGATTGCATGAACCGCTTTGATGAATACATTCGCTTTTTAGCTTCCGAAAAAAAGTATTCGCCTCACACGGTTAAGGCCTATGCTTCAGACCTTAAAGGTGCCCAAGATTATTTTCAGTTTACCATAGACGAGCAGTTAGGGCTCTCTGATCTGAACTATCCGCTCATTCGAAATTACATTGCCTATCTGAATGCGCAGGGCATGAGTGCGCGCTCTATCAATCGAAAAATGAGTGTACTAAACGGATACTATCAGTACGAGAGAAGAAATGGGCGCCTACAGCAGAATCCGCTCGAGGCCCATAAAGCGTTGAAAACTCCGCATGCTATCAGTGTTCCTTTTTCAGAGGAAGAGATGGAACAATTAGACCAAAGGTGGATGAGCCAGGATGGCAGCTTCGCAACCTTGCGCAATCGACTAGTTATCGAAGTGCTCTATGCCACAGGAATGCGGCGATCCGAACTTATCGAATTGAAGACGACCGACCTTGATCTGGAGCGTGGAACGTTGCGTGTTTTGGGTAAGGGAAAGAAAGAGCGACTTGTACCTGTGATCGAATCAGTGCTGGTTTTGTTTAAGCAGTATATGGCGCTTAAGGCGCTCCAATTTGACCACCCCAATCTATTTATCTTCACTACTGATAAGGGTAAAAAGCTCTACCCAGAATTTGTATATCGGCTGGTAAATTCGTACCTTAAAGAGGTGTCAGTTAAACAGAAGAAGAGTCCTCACATGCTCAGACACACTTTTGCGACGCATTTATTGAATCGCGGAGCTGACCTAAATACCGTTAAGGAACTACTTGGCCACGCAAGTTTGGCGGCCACACAGGTATACACCCATAGCAGTATTGAGGAGCTAAAGTCGGTTTACAAAGCATCGCATCCTAGAGGAGAACGCTTTTCTTCATAAGTCGAACGGGGTTTAACCCCATTAATTCTTGTGATATGGTTGTACAGATGCACGCCGTTAATTTCAAAGCAGATGTTAAACTCAAAAACTTCATTGAAAAACGCTTACAAAAGTTAGAGCGCTTCTACGGCAAGATCGTTGAAGCTGAGGTTTTTCTCAAGGTGGAGAACACCAAAGAAAAAACCAACAAAGTGGCCGAGATCAAGCTCGTTGTACCCAAGGGTAAATTGTTGGTGCGAAAACTCTCTAACAGCTTTGAAGAGGCCACTGATAAAAGCGTTAAGGCCCTTGCCAGAATGGTAAAGAAAAAGAAGAGTGCCAGAGGATTTTAGCCCCATATAAAATTGTTTCTAATTGTTTTGATAAAAAAAATAATTAGCTACATTTGCAGTCCGTTAGAAATAACGGGCTTTTTTTATTGCGTCAAGGCGTTATGCCGGTGTAGCTCAGCTGGCTAGAGCAGCTGATTTGTAATCAGCAGGTCGTGGGTTCGAGTCCCTCCACCGGCTCATAAAAAAAGTGGGGAGTTTATCCCAGATGATGAAATGCCGGGGAGATACTCAAGCGGCCAACGAGGACAGACTGTAAATCTGTTGGTTTTTACCTTCGCAGGTTCGAATCCTGCTCTCCCCACCAGATTGAAATAGTGATTTTGGGCCTTTTTAGAAAAAGGTTTTTTGCGGGAGTAGCTCAGTTGGTAGAGCGTCAGCCTTCCAAGCTGAATGTCGCCGGTTCGAACCCGGTCTCCCGCTCTAAATTAGAGCTGATTGCTCCAGAGCGATAAAAGCTAAAAGGCCGGTGTAGCTCAGGGGTAGAGCGTTTCCTTGGTAAGGAAGAGGTCACGGGTTCAAATCCCGTCATTGGCTCAAAGAATTACAGAATGAGCGTGCGCGTTTGCACAAACATTATAAAGATTGTACACTAATATAAACTAAGATTAAATTCATTAACAATGGCAAAGGAAACATTTGACCGGTCAAAACCCCACTTAAATATTGGTACTATTGGGCACGTTGACCACGGTAAAACTACACTTACCGCTGCAATTACTACAGTGTTAGCGAAGGCAGGTCTCTCAGAAATGAGAAGCTTTGACTCTATCGACAACGCTCCAGAAGAAAAAGAGCGCGGTATTACTATTAACACTTCACACGTAGAGTATTCTACAGCGAATCGTCACTACGCACACGTGGATTGTCCTGGTCACGCGGATTATGTTAAGAACATGGTTACGGGTGCCGCTCAGATGGACGGTGCTATCCTAGTGGTTGCTGCAACTGATGGTCCAATGCCTCAGACACGTGAGCACATCCTTCTTGGACGTCAGGTAGGTATTCCACGTATCGTGGTCTTCCTTAACAAGGTAGACATGGTGGATGATGAAGAGCTTTTAGAACTAGTTGAAATGGAAGTACGTGAATTACTTTCTTTCTACGATTATGACGGAGATAATGGTCCTGTAATTATGGGTTCTGCACTTGGAGCACTTAACGGTGAAGACAAGTGGGTAGACACAGTGATGAAGTTGATGGAAGCTGTTGACAGCTGGATCGAGCTTCCTGCTCGTGACGTTGATAAGCCTTTCCTAATGCCTATCGAAGACGTATTTACCATTACTGGCCGCGGTACTGTAGCAACTGGTCGTATCGAGACTGGTGTGGCTAATACTGGAGATTCTGTTGAGATTATCGGTATGGGTGCAGAGAAGCTGACTTCTACCATTACTGGGGTTGAGATGTTCCGTAAAATTCTTGACCGTGGTGAGGCTGGTGATAACGTTGGTATACTTCTTCGCGGTATCGAGAAAACCGATATCAAACGCGGAATGGTTATTTGTAAGCCAGGTTCAGTTAAGCCACATGCTAAGTTTAAGGCTGAGGTCTATATTCTTAAGAAAGAAGAGGGTGGTCGTCACACACCATTCCATAACAACTACCGTCCACAGTTCTACGTTCGTACAACTGACGTAACAGGAAACATTGCTCTTCCTGATGGTGTTGAAATGGTAATGCCAGGTGATAACTTAACCATCAATGTTGATCTCATTCAACCTATCGCACTTAGTGTAGGACTCCGCTTTGCGATCCGCGAGGGTGGTAGAACTGTTGGAGCAGGTCAGGTAACTGAAATTTTAGACTAAGTCTATTCAATAAAGTATGTCTAAAGGGTGTCTCGCATGCGAGATACCTTTTAGCGTACATATAAACGGGTGTAGCTCAGTTGGTAGAGCACTGGTCTCCAAAACCAGGTGTCGGGAGTTCGAGTCTCTCCTCCCGTGCGAAGGTTCGGCGCTTGCGCCCTTATTTTTAAAGACAAAGATGATTACATATATCAAGGCATCACTAGAAGAACTAAAGAATAACGTTTCTTGGCCATCGCGCGAGCAAGCTTCAAACCTAATGGTGGTTGTGGCGGTGTTTTCGTTGATTTTCGCTTTGATGACTTGGGGTGTTGACACCGTTTTTAGTCGAGTGATTCAGGTGTATTTCAATCTGTTGAAGTAAGAAGGTATGGCTGAGGTGGTAGACAAGAAATGGTATGTAGTGCGCGCAGTTAGCGGACAAGAGCACAAAATCAAGGGGTACATTGAGACTGAGGTAGAACGCCAAGGATTCAAGGACTACCTCGAAGAGGTTTTAGTGCCGACTGAAAAGGTTGTTCAAATCCGCAACGGAAAAAAAATTCAAAAAGAGCGCACCTATTTCCCAGGCTACATCATGGTGAAAGCCAATCTAGCAGGTGAAATGGTGCACATCATTCGATCTATAACTAACGTTATCGGTTTTCTAGGAGAAACCAAAGGAGGAGATCCTGTTCCGCTCAGAAAATCTGAAGTAAATAGAATGCTCGGTAAAGTGGATGAATTGGCCCTAACAGCCGATGACGTCGCTATTCCGTTTGTAATCGGTGAGACCATCAAAGTTATTGACGGTCCTTTCAACGGTTTTAACGGAACGATTGAGAAAATTAATGAAGAAAAGCGCAAGCTAGAGGTTATGGTTAAGATTTTCGGAAGAAAGACACCTCTTGAATTGAGCTATTTACAAGTAGAGAAAGTTTAAATGTTACAACTATAAGTCGCTTAGTTGCATAGCTTCCAATTGTGCAACGGCAATTTTAAACACTAATCATGGCAAAAGAAATAGGTAAAGTAGTTAAACTACAAGTTAGGGGAGGTGCTGCGAATCCATCGCCACCGGTTGGACCCGCCTTAGGTGCCGCTGGTGTCAATATCATGGAGTTCTGTAAGCAGTTTAACGCCAGAACCCAAGATAAACCAGGTAAAGTATTACCTGTAGTCATTAGCGTTTATACCGACAAGTCGTTTGACTTTGTGGTAAAGACACCTCCGGCGGCCATTCAGCTCATGGAAGCAGCAAAAGTTAAAAAAGGTTCTGGAGAACCCAACAGATCAAAGGTGGCTAGTGTAAACTGGGATCAGATCAAAACCATTGCAGAAGATAAGATGGTTGACCTCAATGCGTTCACCGTTGAGTCTGCAATGATGATGATCGCCGGTACTGCTCGATCTATGGGAATCAAAATTTCAGGACAAAAACCTTTTTAATTGAATCGACTTAGTTATGGCAAAATTGACGAAAAAACAAAAAATCGCACGCGCTAAAGTCGATCAGGACAAGCTCTATTCACTTAGAGATGCTGCTGCTTTAGTAAAAGAAATCACCAACGTAAACTTTGACGCTTCAGTCGATATCGCAGTACGTTTAGGGGTTGATCCGCGTAAGGCAAACCAAATGGTTCGCGGCGTGGTGACGCTTCCTCACGGTACGGGTAAAGATGTTCGTGTTTTGGCCTTGGTAACTCCTGATAAGGAAGAAGAGGCTAAAGCTGCGGGGGCTGATTATATCGGGCTTGATGAGTATCTAGACAAGATCAAAGCAGGCTGGACTGATGTAGACGTTATTATTACTATGCCTAGTGTTATGGGTAAGCTGGGTCCTTTAGGTCGTGTACTCGGCCCAAGAGGATTGATGCCTAACCCAAAGACCGGTACGGTGACTATGGATATCGCTAAGGCGGTTTCAGAAGTTAAGGCGGGTAAGATTGATTTCAAGGTAGATAAGGCGGGTATAGTGCACGCTGCCATTGGCAAAGTTTCTTTTGATGCTGAAAAGATTGAAGGAAACGCCAAGGAGATTATCGATACGTTGAATCGTATGAAACCTGCTGCATCTAAAGGGGTGTACATGAAGAGCATCTACCTGTCATCAACCATGAGCCCAAGTGTTCCATTAGACGTAAAGGCGCTTTAACACACCTTAAGAAACAATAGTATGACTAGAGAAGAAAAAGCACAAGTAATAGAGCAGTTGAAGGACACCCTTGCGTCGAGCTCAACGATCTATCTTGCAGATATCTCAGGATTAAATGCAAGCGCTACTGCCGATCTAAGAAGAGCCTGTTTCAAGGCAGATATTAGCCTTTCGGTGGTTAAAAATACCTTGCTTGAGAAAGCAATGGAGGCTTCAGACAGAGATTTTGGTGATTTAGCCACAGTGTTGAAGGGAGAGACATCGATGATGATTGCTCAAACGGGAAATGCACCGGCAAAATTGATTAAGACCTTTAGAAAGAACGCCAAAAGACCACTACTTAAAGGGGCCTTCGTAGAAGAAGCCATCTACATTGGAGATGACTATCTAGATGCCCTAGTAAGTATCAAGTCTAAAGACGAGGTGATCGCAGAAGTTATCGCACTGCTTCAATCTCCAGCTAAAAATGTTATTTCTGGCCTGAAATCAGGTGGAGGTAAGTTGGCAGGAATTGTAAAAACCTTGTCTGAACGTTAATTTGTACGCACTCAATACTCAATATTTTAAACTTTATTAAAACGATAGAAAATGGCAGATTTAAAAGATTTTGCAGAACAACTAGTTAACCTCACCGTAAAAGAGGTGAATGAATTGGCTACTATTCTTAAAGAAGAATACGGTATCGAGCCTGCAGCTGCAGCAGTTGCTGTAGCGGCTGGTGGTGCTGGTGGTGCTTCTGAAGGAGCTGCAGCTGAAGAGAAGACTGAATTTGATGTAATTCTCAAAGATGCTGGAGCTAGCAAACTAGCTGTAGTAAAACTAGTTAAAGAACTAACTGGTCTCGGACTTAAAGAGGCTAAAGAAATCGTAGATAGCGCTCCTAAAGCGGTAAAAGAAGGAGTTTCTAAAGACGAAGCAGAAGGTATCAAAAACTCTTTAGTAGAGGCTGGTGCTGAAGTTGAGCTTAAGTAATTCTACTGTTCTAACTACTTAGGGTAAAGGCCTTTCCAATGCTAATATTGGTAAGGCCTTCACCTGTTTTTATTCATTTTATAAACTGTCCGTTCAATGTTGTCGAATCAGACCGAGAGAGTAAATTTTGCTTCCGCTTCTAGCATTCCAGAATATCCAGATTTTCTAGACATTCAGATCAAATCGTTTCAAGACTTTTTTCAGCTTGAGACGAAGTCAGATGCACGTGAAAACGAAGGGCTATTTAACACCTTCATGGAGAATTTTCCAATCACCGACACGCGCAACCAGTTTGTGCTGGAGTTTTTGGATTATTTCGTCGATCCTCCACGTTACAACATTCAGGAGTGTATCGAGCGAGGGTTAACCTATAGCGTACCGTTAAAGGCACGACTTAAACTCTATTGCACGGATCCTGAGCACGAAGACTTCGAGACCATTGTACAAGACGTGTATCTAGGAACCATTCCTTACATGACCCCTTCGGGTACCTTTGTAATCAATGGTGCTGAACGTGTAATTGTTTCTCAGCTGCACCGCTCTCCTGGTGTGTTCTTTGGTCAATCGATTCACGCAAACGGAACCAAATTGTATTCTGCCCGTGTGATCCCTTTTAAGGGTTCATGGATTGAATTCGCTACTGATATTAACGGGGTCATGTATGCGTACATCGACCGTAAGAAAAAATTGCCGGTGACCACTCTGTTTAGAGCCATTGGTTACGAGCGCGATAAAGATATTCTAGAGATTTTCGACCTCTCAGAAGAAGTTAAGGTCTCAAAAACAGGACTCAAGAAAGTGTTGGGTCGCAAGTTAGCGGCTCGCGTGCTGAACACTTGGCA
Organism: Flavobacteriaceae bacterium; assembly: GCA_016780435.1. Next base: position 4,408 of record JADHLU010000013.1, on the reverse strand, counting down.
TGAAGACTTCGTAGACGAAGACACAGGCGAAGTGGTTTCTATAGAACGAAACGAAATTATCTTAGATCGCGATACTATTCTAGAGAAAGAGCATCTCGATCAGATTGTAGAAGCAGACGTAAAGACCATTCTGCTTCACAAAGAGAACAATGCCCAATCAGAGTACGCGATTATTCACAATACGCTTCAAAAAGATCCTACCAACTCTGAAAAAGAGGCGGTAGAACATATTTACCGACAGCTACGTAACGCTGAACCACCTGACGAGGAGACCGCAAGAGGTATCATCGACAAGTTGTTCTTCTCGGATCAACGCTACAATTTAGGCGAAGTTGGGCGTTACCGAATGAATAAAAAATTAGGTCTTGATATCGGAATGGACAATCAAGTATTGACCAAAGTAGACATCATTACCATAATTAAACACCTGATTGAACTGATCAATTCAAAGGCCGAGATCGATGATATTGATCACCTTTCTAACCGCCGCATCCGCACGGTTGGGGAGCAATTGTCTCAACAGTTTGGCGTGGGTCTTGCACGTATGGCAAGAACTATAAGAGAGCGTATGAACGTTAGAGATAACGAGGTGTTTACCCCAATCGATTTGATCAATGCCAAGACACTCTCTTCGGTGATCAATTCGTTTTTTGGAACCAACCAGCTTTCTCAGTTTATGGATCAAACCAATCCGCTGGCTGAGATCACACACAAACGCAGACTATCAGCCCTAGGACCAGGAGGTCTTTCACGTGAGCGCGCCGGATTCGAGGTGCGAGACGTTCACTACACGCATTACGGAAGATTATGCCCTATTGAGACTCCTGAAGGACCCAACATCGGGCTTATCTCGTCTCTTTCAGTGTTCGCCAAGGTGAATGCTATGGGATTCTTGGAGACTCCGTACCGCAAGGTTTCTAACGGTAAGGTAGACCTGTCTGAGCACGTATTTTTAAGTGCCGAAGAAGAAGAGGGCAAGAAGATTGCTCAAGCAAACATTCCTCTTTCTTCAGACGGAACGATTGATACCGATAAAGTAATCGCTCGTTTAGAGGGGGATTTCCCAGTGGTTTCTCCAGAGGAAATCGACTATACCGATGTAGCACCTAATCAGATTGCTTCTATCTCTGCTTCACTTATTCCATTTTTAGAGCACGATGATGCAAACCGTGCACTGATGGGATCGAACATGATGCGTCAGGCCGTTCCATTGCTTCGTCCAGAATCTCCTATTGTAGGAACAGGGCTAGAACGTCAGGTAGCTAGAGACTCACGTGTACTGATTAATGCAGAGGGTAACGGTGTTGTAGAATACGTTGATGCCGAGCGTATTGTCATCAAGTACGACATGTCTGAGCAAGAAAAACTGGTCAGCTTTGAAGACGAGTTTAAAGAATATAAGCTAATCAAGTTCAGAAAGACCAACCAAGGTTCAGCCATTAACCTTAAACCCATCGTTTCGAAAGGAAATAAGGTGTCTAAGGGGCAAGTGCTTTGCGAGGGCTATGCTACCGAGAAAGGAGAATTAGCCTTAGGAAGAAACATGAAGGTAGCCTTCATGCCTTGGAAAGGGTACAACTTTGAAGATGCCATTGTAATTTCTGAACGCGTAGTTCGAGAAGATATCTTCACCTCTATTCACGTTGATGAATACTCACTAGAGGTTCGCGATACCAAGTTGGGGGCTGAAGAACTCACCAATGACATTCCTAACGTTTCAGAAGAGGCGACTAAAGACCTTGACGAAAACGGAATGATTCGCATTGGAGCAGAAGTTAAGCCCGGAGATATTCTGATTGGTAAGATCACTCCTAAAGGAGAGTCTGATCCGACCCCTGAAGAAAAGCTGCTTCGCGCGATTTTTGGAGATAAGGCCGGAGACGTTAAAGACGCCTCATTAAAGGCTTCGCCATCACTTAGAGGAGTGGTTATCGACAAAAAATTATTCGCCCGTTCTATAAAAGACAAGCGTAAGCGCTCTGAAGAGAAAGAGGCTATTCAAGCCCTAGAGCTTGAGTATGAAGTGAAGTTTCAGCAACTCAAAGACCGCTTGGTAGATAAACTTTTTGCCGTGGTCAACGGAAAAACCTCTCAAGGGGTGTTGAATGACCTTGGAGAAGAGGTACTACCAAAGGGTAAGAAGTACAGCTTGAAAATGCTTCACGCTGTTGACGATTTTGCGCACTTAGTGGGCGGAAGCTGGACGGTAGATGAAGACACTAACGCGCTTATTGCTGATGTGCTTCACAACTATAAGATAAAGTTGAACGACCTTCAGGGTAACCTGCGTCGCGATAAGTTCACGATTTCAGTGGGGGATGAACTTCCTTCGGGGATCATGAAACTGGCCAAAGTATACATCGCCAAAAAGCGCAAGCTCAAAGTAGGTGATAAGATGGCAGGGCGCCACGGTAACAAGGGTATTGTTTCGCGTATCGTAAGAGACGAAGACATGCCTTTCTTAGAAGACGGTACCCCAGTTGATATCGTGTTGAACCCACTAGGGGTACCTTCACGTATGAACATAGGTCAGATTTACGAGACCGTTCTTGGATGGGCCGGAGCTAAACTCAATCAGAAATACGCTACGCCAATTTTTGATGGAGCCTCTATTGATCAAATCAATGAGCTTACAGAAAAGGCGGGGGTTCCTAAGTTTGGTCACACTTACCTCTTCGATGGAGGCACAGGTGAGCGTTTTGATCAGCCCGCTACTGTTGGGGTGATTTACATGCTTAAACTGGGTCACATGGTTGACGATAAGATGCACGCGCGCTCTATCGGCCCTTACTCGCTTATTACGCAGCAACCGCTCGGAGGTAAAGCTCAGTTTGGAGGTCAGCGTTTCGGTGAGATGGAGGTTTGGGCTCTTGAAGCCTACGGAGCTTCATCTACACTGCGCGAGATTCTCACCGTGAAGTCAGATGACGTCATCGGACGTGCGAAGACCTATGAGGCCATCGTTAAAGGTGAAACTATGCCTGAGCCAGGTATACCTGAATCGTTCAACGTGCTTATGCACGAATTGAAAGGACTAGGTCTGGATATTAGACTTGAAGAATAATTCGCTCTCTTATAACAATATTAAGCGTTACGACACTATGGCTAAAGTAAACGAAACTACAGAACAGCAGTTCAATAAAATCTCTATCGGTCTTGCTTCTCCAGAATCTATTTTGGGTGCTTCTCGAGGAGAGGTGTTGAAGCCTGAAACGATCAACTACAGAACGCATAAGCCCGAGAGAGACGGATTGTTCTGTGAGCGCATTTTTGGTCCGATCAAGGATTATGAGTGTGCCTGTGGAAAGTATAAGCGCATCCGCTATCGCGGAATTGTTTGTGATCGATGCGGGGTTGAAGTAACTGAGAAAAAGGTTAGAAGAGAGCGCGTTGGACACATCAGTTTGGTGGTACCTGTTGCCCACATTTGGTACTTCAGATCGCTCCCTAATAAATTAGGTTACCTGCTTGGATTACCGTCGAAGAAGCTCGATATGATTATTTATTACGAGCGTTACGTGGTCATTCAGCCGGGTATAGCCAAAGGTGCAGAGGGTCAAGATTTGCATATGCTTGACTTCTTAACTGAAGAGGAGTATCTCAATATTTTAGACGAGATTCCACAAGAAAATCAGTATTTAGACGATAGCGATCCAAACAAGTTTATTGCAAAGATGGGTGCTGAGTGCCTCATCGACCTGTTGTCAAGATTGGATCTAGAGTCGCTTTCGTATGAATTGCGTCACAAGGCCAATACAGAAACCTCGAAGCAACGTAAAACTGAAGCGCTTAAGCGTCTTCAAGTAGTGGAATCATTTAGAGAGGCACAACTTAACAGAGAGAACCTTCCCGAATGGATGATCATGAAGGTCATTCCTGTTATTCCACCCGAATTACGTCCGCTCGTGCCTTTAGATGGTGGTCGTTTTGCCACCTCAGATTTGAATGACCTTTACCGTCGCGTTATTATCCGAAACAATCGTTTAAAGCGATTGATGGAGATCAAGGCTCCTGAGGTTATTTTGCGCAACGAAAAGCGTATGCTTCAAGAGGCCGTTGATTCGCTTTTTGATAATACACGCAAAGCGTCTGCCGTTAAAACAGAATCGAACCGTCCGCTTAAATCACTTTCAGATTCGCTTAAAGGTAAGCAAGGGCGTTTTCGTCAGAACCTGCTCGGTAAGCGTGTAGACTACTCTGCGCGTTCAGTAATTGTTGTAGGTCCTGATTTGAAATTATTCGAATGCGGTCTGCCTAAAGACATGGCAGCCGAGTTATACAAACCGTTTATTATTCGAAAACTGATCGAGCGGGGTATTGTGAAAACCGTAAAATCAGCCAAGAAAATTATAGATAAAAAAGAGCCTGTTGTTTGGGATATTCTCGAGAACGTGATCAAAGGGCATCC
>JADHLU010000012.1 GCA_016780435.1 Flavobacteriaceae bacterium | reverse complement strand
AGAACAAGAGCATCATGTCAAAATTTGCAAAAAAGAAAGACGGAGATTTGCCAGCGGTTTCAACGGCCTCTCTGCCGGATATTGTTTTCATGCTTCTCTTTTTCTTCATGACGGTTACCACTATGAAAGACAGCTCACTGTTTGTTGAGAATGTTCTTCCAAATGCCGATCAGACTAAAAAGTTAGAGAAGAAAGACCGCGTGATTTACATCTATGCGGGCAAGCCCACTCAAGAGTATGTTAAGACTTTTGGAGAGGAACCCAAAATTCAGTTAAATGACAAGTTTGCGAACGTTCCTGAAGTAGGTCCGTACATTCTTGCAGAGCGTGCTAAAAAGCCTCAAGAACTGCAGAATGTATTGACAACTGCCCTTAAGGTAGATCGCAACGCTAACATGGGTATCGTAATGGATATCAAGCAAGAGCTTAGAAAGGTAAACGCTCTAAAGGTGAATTATACCACCTATGAGGGTAATGCCTTTGCCAACTTGCAATAGTAATTTAGTAACGGATATACTTGAAGCCCTGGATTTTTCTGGGGCTTTTTTTATAGACTGCGCCTAAGTCGAGCCACAGGAAGATCGAGTTGCTCGCGGTACTTTGCGACGGTTCTTCGCGCCACTTTAAACCCTTTTTCTTTGAGCACCTTGCCAATCTGATCATCGGTCAGTGGAGCCTTCTTATCTTCGGCGTCTATGAGGTCTCTAACCAGCGACTTTATTTGACGAGTAGAGACTGTTTCTCCGTCTTCATTAGTCATAGCATCTGAGAAGAACGTCTTGAGTAGCTTGGTTCCGTAAGGGGTGTCTGCGTACTTGCTATTGGCTACCCTAGATACGGTAGACACATCCATTCCAATAGCTTCCGCAATATCCTTTAGAATCATGGGTTGAATGTCGCGCTCGTCTCCACTTAAGAAATAAGACCTTTGGTGCTGTACAATGGCATTCATGGTAATCAAGAGCGTGTTTTGCCGTTGTTTTATCGCGTCAATAAACCATTTAGCTGAGTCTAGTTTTTGCTTTACAAACTGAACCGTCTCCTTTTGCTCTTTAGAGGGCTTTCCTTCTTGATAGGTTCTAATCAGCTCTTGATAGGCTTTTGAAACGTGCAATTCTGGAGCGTTTCTGGCATTCAACAGTACATCGATCTGATCTTCTTCGATACGGATCGTGAAATCGGGTATGATGTAGGTGTTGGTTTTGCTTTGGTTGGCGAAACTGGCACCTGGTTTTGGATTGAGCTTTTCGATTTTGGTGAGCGCCTCTTTCAACAGCTCTTCACTAGATTTGTGTTTGGTTTGCAGTTTTTCAAAATGCTTTTTAGAGAAGAGGTCAAATGAATCTCGAATAATGGCCATGGCCAAGTCTCTAGCCTCACTGGCTGACTGCCGCTCTAGTTGTAGTTTTAAGCACTCTGCGATGTTTCTCGCTCCAACCCCAGCAGGATCTAATTGCTGAACGATGTGCAGCGAATCAATAAGCTCTTCGGGGGCCACCATTAGGTTCATGTGAAAGGCCATGTCATCGATGAGGTCTTCTTCAGGTCTTCTGAGGTATCCGCTTTCGTCGAGACTACCAATAAGGTATTCAGCGATGAGGTAGGTTGATTCGCTGACCTCAAAGGTGCCCAATTGACTAATTAAGTGCTGATGAAACGAGGTGCCTGCAGCATAAGGTATCTGATGGTCTTTTGATTCTTCGGGGTAATTGGAGTCGGTTGTTTTGTAATCGGGTACATCGTCGTCTGAGAGGTAGTCTTCGAGGTCTAGCGTCTCGTTTTCTTGCTCATCCCAAGGCTCATCTTGGTCTTCGTAAAGCTCATCTGTTTCGACCGATTCTTTACCTTGCTCTAAGGCAGGATTTTCTTCAATTTCTTGTTTCAAGCGCTCCTCAAATGCCAGAGTAGGCAGTTGAATGAGTTTCATGAGCTGTATCTGCTGAGGAGAGAGCTTTTGACTAAGTTTTAATTGAAGCTGCTGTTTGAGCATGGTACCTATTTAGAATTCTGCATTCTGAGGCGTTCTAGGATAGGGGATGACGTCTCGAATATTACCCATGCCGGTTGCGAACATCACTAGGCGCTCGAAGCCCAATCCGAACCCGCTGTGTACGGCCGTTCCGAATTTTCTCAGATCAAGATACCACCAGAGCTCCTTAGGGTCTATACCCATCGCGTTAATCTTTCTTTCGAGTACATCGAGTCGTTCTTCGCGTTGTGAACCTCCAACGATTTCGCCAATACCCGGAAACAACACGTCCATGGCGCGAACGGTCTGCTCATCTTCATTCAGGCGCATATAGAACGCCTTTATTTTGGCCGGATAATCAAACAGCACAACCGGGGCATTGAAATGCTTCTCTACCAAGTAACGCTCATGCTCGCTTTGAAGATCGGCTCCCCATTCGGATAGGGGGTATTTGAATTTCTTTTTTTGATTTTCTTTCGACTGTTTAAGAATCTCAAATGCCTCTGTGTAGCTCAATCGAATGAAGGGCTTGTCTACAACAAACTTCAGTTTCTCGAGCAGCAGCATCGGGCTGCGATCTTTTTCGGGTTTGGTTTTGTCTTCATCTGCCAGGCGCTGCTCTAAAAAGCTAAGATCTTCTTTGCAGTGCTCGAGCACATAACCTATAGTGCTTTTTATAAAGTCTTCGGCCAATTCCATGGTGTCTTCAAGATCGTAAAAGGCCATTTCGGGTTCAATCATCCAAAACTCGGCTAGGTGTCTAGACGTGTTTGAGTTTTCTGCTCTGAAGGTTGGCCCGAAGGTATACACCTTTCCTAGACCCATGGCATAGGTTTCGGCCTCGAGCTGTCCAGAAACAGTTAAATGCGTCTCCTTGCCGAAGAATTCGTTAGTTGATAGTTTGAACATTTCTCCCGCACCCTCTGCGTCAGATCCTGTGATAATAGGGGTGTTCATGTAGAAAAATCCATTCGAATTGAAGTACTGGTGAACAGCAAAAGCCAGTGCCGAACGCACACGCATGATGGCGGCGAAGGTATTGGTTCGAATGCGCAAATGCGCCTTTTCTCTTAAAAACTCTAAGCTGTGTTTTTTAGGTTGAATGGGATAGAGGTCGGGATCGGCCGTCCCGAGAAGTTCGATAGCCTCTACTTGTATTTCAACGTGCTGCCCTTTGCCCTGACTCTCCACAAAAATGCCACTAAGTTTAAGGGCCGTTCCGGTATGTATCTTGCTCAATAGGTCTTCATCGAAAGACTCAAAATCTACTACACACTGCAGATTAGTTAGCGTTGATCCGTCGTTAAGGGCAACAAAGCGATTACTTCTGAAGGTGCGCACCCACCCCATAACTGTTACCGACTGATTTATTGGATTTTGTTCGAGAAGTTGTTTGATCGTTTCAGGCTTGTACATATACGCTAAAATTTCGGTCTGTAAAGATACATTTTGCCCTTGGCTTGTCTAGTCAATCGCATCTACATCTTTGGGAAGAATGTCGATTTTAGGCTGCTTAAGCACTTTTTTATTGGCTATGTTCCGCTCTAACGAGAGCAGTAAGCAGGGTAGTAATACGAGATTGGCTAACATCGCAAGTAGCAAGGTAGCTGAGATTAATCCTCCTAGAGCTTGGGTTCCTGCGTAATTGCTAATCATAAATACCGAGAACCCAAAGAAAAGTACCACTGAGGTGTAGAACATGCTCACACCCGTTTCTTTGAGGGCCGCAAAAACTGATTTTTTGATATGCCAATCGTTGAGTACCAACTCCTGGCGGTATTTGGCCAAGAAGTGAATGGTATCGTCTACTGATATTCCAAAGGCTATACTAAAAATTAGAATAGTGGAGGGCTTAATAGGTATTCCGGCGAAGCCCATTAGACCCGCGGTCACCAATAAGGGTAGCAGATTGGGAATCAGAGAAATGATAATCATCTGGTACGACCGAAACAGATAGGCCATAAACAGCGAAATGAGAATTACCGCTAGCAAGAGTGAAATGAGCAAATTATTGACCAAATAGCGGGTGCTTTTGAGATACAGAAGCGCCTTTCCGGTAATGCTCACATGGTAACGGTCTGAAGGAAATATGCGTTCAATAGAACGGTATAGCTGGTCTTCAAGCACCTCCATTCTGTGGGTTTTTACGTCTTTCATCATCAGCGACAGACGTGCGATTTGCTCTTTTTCGTCGACCATAGAACCCATTAAATCGCCTTTAGAGTCGGTGTTGACGGCAGAGGATATGGCGTCTAGTATGAAGTTGCGCTCTTGGGTAGTAGGCAACTGATAGTAGCGGGGGAGCCCTTTATAGAAGGCCTGCTTCGCGTATTTTAAAACAGCAGATATGGATAGCGGTCTAGACAACTCTTCATTTTCGGAGATTTCTTGAGAGAGCTCTTCTATGCGATTGAGGTTAGCGGTGTTTAGCACACCCTTTTCACGACCGGTGTCAATCAGTATCTCTACCGGTAACACCCCGCTAAATTGATTCTCGTAAAAGAGAATGTCGTCGTAAAAATCCGTGTTCTTTGGAAGGTCTTCTATTCGGCTACCGGTTATCTCTATTTGATAGATGCCTATAATACTCAGTACGAGCAGCCCTATAGAACTTCCGTATACGGCAATACGGTGGTTGCGCACAATACGTTCCATGGTAGCCACAAAGAGATCGATCCAGGGCGTATTGAGGTGCTGTAGGTGCTTGTCTTTCGGCAGAGGCATGTAGCTGTAAATAATCGGAATAATGAGCAGCGATAGCGCAAAAATTCCGAGAATATTTATTGAGGCCACAACGCCAAATTCGCGCAGCAACGAGCTACTCAATATGATAAAGGTGGCAAAGCCAGAGGCGGTGGTGATATTGGTCATCAGGGTGGCATTTCCGACCCTTGAAATAACGCGGATGAGCGATCGAGCCTGGTTGCCGTGTTTTTTGACCTCTTGCTGATATTTGTTGATGAGAAAGATGCAATTAGGTATCCCAATCACAATGATGAGTGGAGGAATAAGTGCGGTTAGAATCGTGATTTCATATCCCAGAAGGCCAATAATTCCGAAAGACCAGCTTACGCCTATGAGCACTACAATCATTGAAATAAACGTAGCCCGGAAGCTCCTGAAGAAAAAGAAAAAAATGAGTGCCGTAACCCCTAGTGCGGCAATGACAAAGAGTATCATCTCGCGTTTTAGTGTCTCTGCATTCCGGGTTTTTATATAGGGCATACCAGAGATGCGTGCATGTACTCCTGACTCTCGCTCAAAGGTCTTGATCATTTGGGCAAAATCATTGAGTATGAATTGGCTGCGCACCTTGGTGTTAACCAGATCCGGATCCATATAAGCGATGGTTCGAATGGCTAAACTTTTCGGATCATAGATGATGTTTTCGTAAAATGGAAGCCGCTCGAAAAGGTGATAGAGTTTGGACTTGGCATTTTCGTCGCTTAAGGCCTCACGCGGATTAAAGGGGGTGGTGGTCAAGTCGCCGGTTTTCGGATCACGCACGATTTCATCAATGTTGTCTAGCGAAATGACCTTTGTGATCTCCGGAGCGGCCTCTAATTGTTTGCTGAGCCTGTTGAATGCGTTGAACGATTTCGAAGTAAACAGGTCGCGCCCTTCAACAGCAATGAGAATAGCGTTGTCTTCAATGCCAAAGATTGCCGTAAACGCATCGTATTTTAAAATTTCGGGATGGTCGTTAGGAAGTACTGAGGTCTCTGCGTTAGAGAACTTGACGTATTGCCATTGACTAATAAAGAAGGCCGTGGTTAAGAGGATGCCCGCTATCCATGCAACGCGATTTCTGAGAATAATACGGGCAACAGCAGGCCAAAAACCTTCGAAGAAAACGGCCAGCTTTCCCATAGAATCACACTTTCATGATTTCAGACTCTTTCAGTTTTAAAGCGTCGTCAATCTTTGCGATGAATGAATTGGTAAGTTCTTGAACATCAGCCTCGGTATCCTTTAATACGTCTTCGCTGATCTCCAGTTTTTTGAGTTCTTTATTGGCTTCTTGTCGTGCTGATCTCACACCTATTTTGGCATCTTCTGACTCAGCCTTGGCCTGTTTTACCAGGTCTCTTCTTCGTTCTTCGGTAAGTGGAGGTACGCTGATAATGATCAGGTCTCCATTGTTCATGGGGTTAAAGCCTAGATTGGCATTAAGAATGGCCTTTTCAATTTCTTGAAGCATTGACTTTTCCCAAGGTTGTACAGCGAGGGTTCGTGCATCAGGTGTATTGACATTAGCCACCTGTGAGAGCGGAGTCATAGACCCGTAGTAATCTACTTGAACCGTAGAAAGCATAATTGGGCTGGCTTTTCCAGCACGAATTTTTGCGAAAGCCTTTTCGAGATGGCCCATGGCGGCCTGCATTTGGTCTTTGGCCTCTTCAAGAATTAATTCTATCTCCTCGTTCATATCTATTAAAGGTTTACTTCTGTACCTACATCTTCTCCGGTAACCACCTTTAAAAGGTTACCTGCTTTATTCATATCAAAAACGACAATAGGCAATTCGTTTTCTTGGCTTAGGGTAAAGGCTGTAGTGTCCATCACTTTCAATCCTTTACTGAGCACGTCTTGAAAGCTAATCTTGTCATATCTAATGGCCGTTTTGTCTATTTCTGGATCGGCACTGTAGATTCCGTCTACCCTTGTCCCTTTCAAGATTACATCGGCTTTGATTTCTATAGCACGTAAAACGGCCGCTGAATCTGTAGTGAAGTACGGGTTTCCAGTACCTGCTCCAAAGATAACGACTCGGCCTTTTTCGAGATGCCTCATGGCCCTTCTACGAATGAAGGGTTCTGCTACCTCATCGATCTTGATAGCCGTTTGTAACCGGGTCTCAACTCCTTGATTCTCCAAGGCACTTTGAAGGGCTAGTCCGTTAATGACCGTGGCTAACATGCCCATATGGTCTCCTTGAACGCGATCCATTCCCTGGCCAGCTCCCGAAAGCCCTCTAAATATGTTGCCCCCGCCAATAACAACGGCCACTTCAATGTTATGCTGAATCACGGCTTTGATTTCGCGAGCGTATTGCTCTAATCTCTTGGCGTCGATTCCGTATTGTTGAGTTCCCATTAGGGACTCTCCGCTAAGCTTAAGGAGAATTCTCTGATAGCGCATGGCCCTATTTTTGTAATTCAAAAGTACATAAAAAAGCCATCCTTTGGGGACGGCTTATGGTTAGGTAAAAAACGAACAGAGGGATTAACCTAGTGCCACACGTCTGAATGCGGTGACGCTAAGGCTCTTATCTGCCGATTTAACGTATTGATCTACACTCATTTTATTGTCTTTAATAAAGTCTTGATTGATGAGTGTGTTGTCTTTAAAGAAGCGCTTGAGTTTTCCTTTGGCTATGTTTTCTAACATGTCTTCAGGCTTTCCTTCTTGACGCAGTTGATCTTTGGCAATCTCAATTTCTTTATCAATTATAGATTGGTCTACTGCTTCTTCATTTAGAGCTACCGGATTCATGGCAGCAGCTTGCATGGCGACGTCTTTGGCAATCACCTCGGCCTGTGCGACTTTAGCAGAAAGTCCAACCAAAGTGGCAATCTTATTTCCGGCATGAATGTAAGAGCCCACGAAAGGAGCATCTAACGATTCAAAAGCGCCAATTTCAATTTTTTCACCGATTACCCCGGTTTGCTCGATAAGCTTCTCAGCGACGCTAATTGAACCGTAGTTTTTTGAAAGCAGGTCTTCTAATGAATTAGACTCAAGCGCAAGTTGCGCAATGTCATTAGCCATGGCTATAAATGAATCGTTCTTAGCCACAAAATCGGTTTCGCAGTTCAAAGAGATCACTACTCCCCGTGTAGCTGCCGCGTTAACGACGGCTATAGCGGCTCCTTCAGAAGAGTCACGATCAGCTCTATTCGCTGCAACTTTCTGACCCTTCTTGCGAAGAATTTCAATGGCCTTTTCAAAATCACCTTCGGCTTCAACTAATGCCTTTTTACAGTCCATCATTCCGGCTCCGGTGGTCTTTCTTAATTTGTTAACATCTGCTGCAGAGATTGCGCTCATATCTTCAATGGTTTTTTGGTTCTTCTAAAAATGCCTAAAGCTTAAAGGTCTGTTTTTCGAATAAACACAAGGTTAAGAAAAGGTTGTAAACTTAGGCTTTATCAGTCTCCTCTTCGCTAGCCTCTGTACCTTGCTCTTCTTGAGTAGCTGCTTCGGTCCCTTCTGTTTCTTCGGCGTCATTCTCTTCGAAATCAACCTCGTCAATAGCTCCTTCGCTAGCGTCTAATTTGTCAGCCTTACGCTCAGATAGACCCTCGTTAATAGCTGCAGTAACACTAGATAGAATGATATCTATTGACTTTCCGGCATCATCGTTTGCTGGAATGACGTAATCGATATCTCTTGGGTCGCAATTGGTGTCTACCATGGCGAAAACTGGAATGTTCAGGCGCAAGGCTTCCTTAACCGCAATGTGCTCTCTCATCACGTCTACAATAAACAGTGCTCCTGGTAAACGGGTCATATCAGAAATCGAGCCCAAGTTTTTCTCCAGCTTGGCGCGTAAACGCTCTACTTGAAGTTTTTCTTTCTTAGAAAGGGTGTTGAAGGTTCCGTCTTTCTTCATGCGATCGATAGAACTCATTTTCTTCACCGCTTTGCGGATGGTAATGAAGTTGGTTAGCATTCCACCGGGCCAGCGCTCAGTGATATAGGGCATATTTACTGCCGCAACTTTCTCTGAAACGATGCCTTTTGCTTGCTTTTTGGTGGCTACAAAAAGAATTTTGCGCCCTGAAGCAGCTATTTTCTTGAGGGCCTCATTGGCCTCTTCAAGCTTAGCTACAGTTTTGTACAGGTTAATTACGTGAATTCCGTTACGCTCCATGTAGATGTAAGGAGCCATGTTGGGATTCCATTTTCTAGTGAGGTGACCAAAATGCACACCTGCGTCTAGAAGTTGTTTAACTTCGACTTTTGCCATTTTTAATTTAGTTTACGTTCTGATTTAGCAATAAATCGGTGGTCATTTTCAACAAATTCGCCCGATCTATTTAGATGCTAAACTAAACTGGTTATTATTAGTATGTATAAAGAACATGTTCGCTAAAACGTCATTAACGTTTAGAGAACTGGAATTTCTTTCTTGCTTTTTTCTGACCGAATTTCTTGCGTTCTACCATTCGAGGATCTCTAGTGAGCAATCCTTCTGGTTTGAGCGACAATCTAAACTCTTGATCAATTTCGCAAAGAGCTCTAGAGATCGCTAGTCTTAGGGCCTCGGCCTGACCGGTGATTCCCCCACCAAATACAGAAGCTTTCACATCGTATTTTCCGGCAGTCTCTGTAAGTTCAAAGGGCTGATTGACTTTGTATTGTAGGGTACCCGTAGTAAAATAGTTATCTAGGGGTCTTTTGTTGATTACCACAGTTCCGTTTCCTTCAGTTAAGTAAACGCGGGCTACTGCCGTTTTTCTTCTCCCGATTTTATGAATTACTCCCATTACTGTTTAAAGCTATTTGAGGTCGTTAAGATTGATTTGAACCGGCTGTTGAGCTTGTTGATCGTGCTCTGCTCCGCTGTATACTCTCAGATTTCTGAAAAGCTCGGCGCCTAACTTATTCTTTGGAAGCATTCCTTTGATCGCATTTTCAATGATGCGTTCTGGATGACTTTGAAAAAGTTCTTTAGTAGTTGTTTCGCGTTGCCCACCTGGATATCCTGTGTGACGAAGGTATTTTTTGTCCGTAGCCTTATTACCCGTCAAAACCACTTTTTCTGCATTGATAACGATTACGTTATCTCCACAATCAACGTGAGGAGTAAAGCTAGGTTTGTTTTTTCCTCTAAGAATCATAGCAATCTTTGAGGCCAATCGTCCCAAAACTTGCCCTTCGGCATCAACCAAAACCCATTGCTTAGTCACACTAGCTGCGTTGGCTGATTTGGTTTTATAACTTAATGTATCCACAGTATAAAAAGGTTTTATATCGCTACACGTTAAAACTAACGGGCTGCAAATGTACAATTATTCGGTTGAAATGCAAATCAATGAAAAAAGGTTTTTGAAGTTTAATGTGCTTCAAACCAGTTGGCTCCAAATCCTACTTCTACCTCAAGCGGCACAGTTAATTGGGCCGCGTTCTGCATTTCGAATTTAACGAGTGCGGTAAGTTGGTCAATTTCGTCTTTTGGACAGTCAAAGACAAGCTCATCGTGCACCTGTAAAAGCATAGAGCTCTTTAGTCCTTCTGCCTTTATGCGTCGATCTATTGCGAGCATAGCCCTCTTAATGATGTCTGCCGCCGATCCTTGAATAGGAGCGTTCACCGCGTTGCGCTCTGCTGCGGATCGAACCACGGCATTTGCTGCGTTTATGTCGCTCAAATACCTCCGGCGTTTAAACAGGGTTTCTACATAGCCGTTTTCGCGGGCAAAGCTCACTTGGTGTTGCACATATGCCCTTAATTTGGGGTAGGTGGCATAATAGGTTTCTATGAGTTCTTTGGCGTCTGAACGCGATAAATCGGTTTGATTGCTGAGCCCAAATGCGGATACTCCATAAATGATTCCAAAGTTGACCGTTTTCGACTGGCTTCGTTGTTCGCGGCTAACCTCAGAAAGTGCAATTCCGAACACCTTAGAGGCAGTTGAGGCGTGAATGTCTTCTCCATTTTTAAAGGCCTCTATCATGGTGTCTTCTTCGCTCAGCGCCGCTATGACGCGCAACTCTATTTGAGAGTAATCAGCCGCTAAAAGTACGTGAGCCTCGTCTTTAGCCACGAATGCTTTTCTAATAAGGCGCCCGTTTTCTGTTCGGATCGGAATATTTTGCAGGTTCGGATGCACGCTGCTTAATCTTCCAGTGGCCGCCACGGTTTGCATAAATTGGGTGTGTATACGCCTCGTCTCTGCATTGATCTGTTCGGGCAGTGCCTCTACATAAGTGTTGAGCAGCTTGGCCAGCCCTCGATACGTCAAAAGGTCTGAGGCGATTTGGTGTTTCTTAGCGAGCTCGGTCAAAATCTCTTCAGAAGTTGCGTATTGCCCCGTTTTGGTCTTCTTTGGTTTATCGACCAACTTCAATTTTTCAAACAGCACGATCCCCAGCTGTTTGGGAGAGGCGAGGTTAAAGGTTTCGTCAGCCTGCGCATAGACCGATTGTTCGAGCTGTTCTAACTGCTCGCTGAACTGCTTTTTAAGCGTATCTAGATACGCATCGTTGAGCTTAATGCCGTTAAACTCCATTTGCGCAAGCACCCTTACTAAGGGTATTTCTAACTCTTGATAGAGTTCGAGAAGTTCCCATTTCTGCAGTTCTTGTTTAAGCGGATGGTACAATCTCAATGCGAAGTCGCTAAGACTGCAGGCATATTCTTTAAAAACGGCCGGATCTTCAAGCTCTAAACTCACGCCTTTACTTGACTTTACATCAAGTACCGTTTCAAGTCTAGGCGCATCTAATCCGAGATAGCTTTTGCTCAGTACACTAAGATCGTGAGACCTATCTGGATTGATCAAATAGTGCGCTAATGTGGTGTCAAATAATGATGCGTTTACGGTAAATCCGTGCCTTCTTAATATGTTCAGAGTTTCCTTTAACTGATGGCCAATCAGCGTAATCTTCGAATTGAAGAACTGCTGAAGTTTGTGCCAGAGCGCAGTTTCTCGATGCGCATCCAAAGGCAGCGGCACATAAAACCCTTTGAAGGCCTGCCACGAGAAGGAAATACCAAATAGAGATCCGCTCATGGGATCGGCAGCAGTATTAAATACCGAAATGCTCACCTCTGTCTGCTGGTATAGTGCTTCAAAAAAGAGCTCTTCGCTTCTCGGACTATCAATTAGCTGGTAAAGGTGAATAGTTTCGGTTGGATTTTGGGCGGAGGGTTCAGCGTCAAAAAGTGAAAACTGACCACTGCCAGCAAAGGTGTTCAGTGCGCCTAGCGGCTGTGCCTTCGAATCTTGAGCGGGGGCCTGAATCGCCTCGGGTGAGGCCTCGTGGGCAAATATCTTGTGAAATTGTTCTTTAAGCCTTCTGAACTCCAAGGTGTCGAAAAGGCGGTCAATCTCGTCTAGGTTTGGGGCAGAGCGAATAAAGGTATCCGGATTGAATTCTACATCGCAATCAGTTTTAATGGTGGCCAATTGCTTCGACAGAATGCCCAAAGAGGCGTGCTCTTCGATGCGTTCTTTCAGTTTTCCACTTAGCTCATGAAGGTTTTCAAGCAGCTTTTCTAAGCTGCCGTAGGTTTGAATGAACTTCTTAGCTGTCTTGTCGCCAACGCCGGGCAAACCGGGAATATTGTCGCTGGCATCACCCATCATACCCAGGTAGTCGATGACCTGCTCTGGGCGCTCAACCCCGAATCGCTCTTGAACCTGCGGAATACCCCAGATCTCGAT
This sequence comes from Flavobacteriaceae bacterium, assembly GCA_016780435.1. Next base: position 5 of record JADHLU010000012.1, on the reverse strand, counting down.
GTCGT
>JADHLU010000011.1 GCA_016780435.1 Flavobacteriaceae bacterium | reverse complement strand
TCTTCTGTTGATAGACCAACCAGTCAGCTCCAAATTTCAAGTAACTGCCGCTATAAGTGGTCTCGTATAGCAAATAGTCACCCAGCGTTTCACGGTCTGCGAAGGTTTCATTGCCCAGTTCAGCGCCGAGAAAAAGTGTTCGTTTTAGCCTTAAGTCTCCGCTGAGTTCAAATCCGCTGTAGTCTTCGCTCAGTGCGGTTCGAGCTAAGCGATGCAGGTCGGCCCCCACGCGCACCCCATAGGTGGTTTGACCCTGCAGTAAGGCTATGCTTAAGAGCGCCCCTAAACTAAAAAATCGTTTAATGGTAGATGACAATATGTGGTGCATTAGTGGCGTTAACAAATTCGGTGACGACCTCTGCAGAAGAGATCCATGATTTTTGCGACAGGGTGCTGACCGATAGTTGTTCGAATTCAAGCACGAACCCGCAGGCCCTAGAAACATAGGTCATTTTAGGGGTCACGTTGATGATAATACGATCTGCCGTTTCGTTCTCGGCTTGAAAGAGGTCAAAGGCGTAGAGCGTTTGGTCAGCGGCTAATGCCAGATCTATCTTAGAGACGGTTTTGTTGCTAATGCCCTGATAGGCCTCGTCGTTCAAAAACACACTAAGACCAGGTACGGTTTTGGCCACCTCTTGATTACTGGCGTCCCTGAATTCGATTTGAAGCAGGGCGGAGTCTCCATCGACACAAATGTCATCTTTTTCACACCCGATTAGCGAAAGGGCGATGAACAGAACAGCAAGGCGTAAGCGTGTTACCATAAGACGGGGCTGATCAGCGCAGCTCTAAAAGTACTACATTTTCGACGTGATGTGTTTGTGGAAACATGTCTACCGCTTGCGATTTGAGCGTCCGATAGGAGGTGCTTAATCGCTGAAGGTCTCTTGCCTGAGTGGCAGAGTTGCAACTTACATATACGATTCTAGGGGCATTTAATGCGAGCAGTTGTTCGACTACATCGGGGTGCATTCCGTCTCTAGGTGGGTCAGTGATGACCACGTCAGCCTTTGAATGGCGGGCTATAAAATCATCGTTGAACACGGTTCTTATGTCTCCAACCTCAAAATGCACGTTGTGAATACCGTTTACAATTGCATTTTCTTGGGCCTTCTGGATGGCCTCAGGAACCGATTCTACACCGATCACCTTTTGGGCATTTTTTGCCACGAATTGAGCGATGGTTCCGGTTCCGGTGTATAAATCGTATACGGTATCGCTCGATTTAATTTGAGCGAATTCACGCACTACTTGGTACAATCGATAGGCCTGTTTGCTGTTTGTTTGGTAGAACGATTTGGCATCTATGGCGAAGCGCAACCCCTCCATCTCTTCTTCAATGAAGTCTGCCCCGTGAAAGCAGTGGATCTCTTGATCGTATAGGGTGTCGTTGGCTTTGGTGTTGATGGTGTAGAGCAAGGAGTGAATGGTCGGAAATGCACTGATTATAGCGCTCAGGTACCGCTGAATAGCCCCCTTACTGGCCTCGCAGAACTGAATGAGTACCATAAGCTGATTGCCTTGGGTGTTTCGGATCATCAGTGTTCTCAGGTCTCCAGACTGCTGGCGCGGATTGAAGAAGCGCAGGTTTTGACGCTCGGCCTCTTCTTTGCAAAAGTTGCGAATAGCATTCGAGGGATCGCTTTGTAGATGACAGGCATCTAGGTCGATGACTTTATCCCACATTTGAGGTTTGTGAAATCCTAGGGCATTTCTGTTGAAATTTTTGTCCGATGCTATTTCTTCTGGGGTAAGCCATTTGGAATCAGAGAACGAAAACTCCATCTTATTGCGGTAGTAATACGGATCCTCACAGCCTAAAATTTCACCTATGTGCTCTGGAGAAACCCCTCCGATGCGCTTCAGGTGCTGAACGACCTCGTCTTGCTTTCCTGCTAGTTGGGCCTCATAGCTGATGTGCTGCCACTTGCAGCCCCCGCATAGCCCAAAGTGCGCACATTTCGGCTCTATTCGATCGGGTGAGGCCTTGTGAAGGGTCTCAATGACGCCTTCGTAGTAGTTGCTGCGTTTTTTGGTGACCCGAATATCGGCAATATCTCCTGGGGCCGCATAGGGTACAAAGACAATGCGCTGATCAGCTGCACGTCCAAAAGCCTTTCCTTTGGCGGCCATACCCTCTATGGTCACCTGAGGTAAAATAATAGGGTTTTTGCTTCTCATTGCTGCAAAGGTAATTGGTTCTAGCCGGTCATTTGGCGTAAATTGCAGGAGTTAAAATTTCAGTACATGAGCTTATCTGCAGCAGAGGCCATTCGCCTAGAAGAACACTACGGAGCACACAATTACCACCCCTTGCCGGTGGTGTTAACAAAAGGGGAGGGGGTCTACGTTTGGGATACCGACTCGAAGCGTTACTTTGATTTTCTATCGGCTTACTCTGCCGTAAATCAGGGTCACTGTCATCCGAAAATTGTCAACGCCTTGGTTGAACAGTCTAAGCGATTAGCCCTCACTTCTAGGGCCTTTTACAACGACAAACTCGGTGAGGCCGAGCGCTTAATGGCTAAGACCTTTGGGTTTGACAAGGTACTTTTGATGAACTCCGGTGCCGAGGCGGTAGAGACCGCACTGAAAATAAGCAGAAGGTGGGGCTACGAGAAAAAGAAAGTGGCCGAAGACCAGGCGCTTATTGTGGTTTGCGATCAAAACTTTCACGGACGTACCACTACCATTATCTCGTTTTCATCAGACCAGGGTGCCAAACGTGCTTTCGGCCCCTACACGGCTGGCTTTATTCAAATTCCGTATAACGACACCGCCGCTTTAGAATCGGTCTTAAGCGCGCACGCCACTATTGTCGGATTTCTAGTCGAACCTATACAGGGCGAGGCGGGAGTGAATGTTCCAGACGACGGCTATTTAGAGGCCTGTAAGCGCCTTTGCGCCGAACATAATGTGCTGCTCATAGCCGATGAGATACAGACCGGAATCGCTCGTACCGGTAAACTGCTCGCCAGTTGCGGTAATTGCTCGTGTGCAGACCGGCACTGCAGCCAAACACCTCAAGTGAAGCCCGATGTGTTGATTCTTGGAAAAGCCATTTCGGGCGGAGCCTATCCGGTTTCGGCCGTGCTAGCCAACGACCACATTATGGAGGTGATAACCCCTGGTTCTCACGGAAGCACCTACGGCGGAAATCCCGTTGCATCAGCGGTAGCCATGGCCGCTCTGGAGGTTATTAAAGAAGAGAAATTGGCACAAAATGCCGCAGAGCTAGGGGAGTACTTTAGAGCTCAGTTGAACGAAAAGATAGGGGCTTCGCCTTTAGTCGATCGGATTCGTGGAAAAGGATTACTCAACGCCGTTTTGATAGCCGATCACCCCGAAAGTGAGACTGCCTGGAACCTATGCCTGCTAATGAAAGAGAATGGTCTTTTAGCCAAGCCCACTCACGGAAACATCATTCGCTTTGCTCCGCCCTTGGTGATTAACAAGGAGCAATTAGACGAGTGTATTCGCATCATCACCCGATCCATAACCGATTACGAGAAAGAATGGCAGCCGAGCTTGGCAGGCTAATAGGCTTCGGCGGTTAAAATGTACACATTCTGCATAGGCCAATCTCCTTGGTCCACGTCTACGCTGTTGATGCGATCTACCACATCCATGCCTTCAATCACCTCTCCAAACGCGGTGTAGTTGCCGTCTAGGTGATACGATCCGGGTTTGGTCACTACTATAAAGAATTCGTAAGGGGAGGCGAGTTTGTGCGGATTGTCGCGATCACTGCTCGGCATAGAGATGACTCCACGATGGTGTTTGTGGTTTTTATCGGTATCGGGGGGTAGCAAATACCTGCCGATATCGGCCCGTTTTTGGGCTATTTTTCGATTGTCGGTGTTGCCCCCCTGAATGATAAAGTCTTTGACCACCCGATGAAATTGGGTACCGTCGAAGTACTTCTTTTTGGCGAGGTAAACCAGGTTGGCCCGGTGGTAGGGAACGTCTTCAAAAAGCTGCACGCTGAACGACCCTAGACTGGTTTCGAATCGCACATGCTGCTCTTTAAGGGTCTTCTCGTACTCAAAAAAGAAGGGGATGGCATTCTCTTCGGTGAGCACAAAAGACGCATCAGGTTCTGCTGCCTTCTTTTCTTGCGCGCTGCTTGAGGCCGAATCTACAAGAGCAGTGCCGTTGCTTTCTTGAGCTGCTTGATTTTTGCTGGATTCGGCTTCAGCATTAACTGACCTTTTGGTCGAGTTTGACTGACAAGAGAGCAACACTAAAAAGCTTAACAACACAAAAAGAAACCTCATAACTAAAGCTTTTGATTCGAATCTAAAGCACATTTAAAAGCTTTTGTACTTTTGACCGGGCTATAGGAATTTACCTAGGGTCAACTTAATGATTTTTATGCCTTTATTCAAGCGAAATCCATTTGGACATAACCTCTTTCTAAAAAGGCTACTTATCATCGTTGCGGGAGTTATTACTCACTCGCGCTACAAGCAATTCAACACCTTGAAGATTGAGGGTTCTCAAGTACTTCGGGACCTTCCTGATAGAAACGTGCTATTTGTGAGCAACCATCAGACCTATTTTGCTGACGTGGTAGCCATGTTTCACGTGTTCAACGCGAGCCTAAAGGGTCGAGAAGACACCATTAAAAATGTGTCATATCTGTTTAATCCGAAGCTCAATATCTATTACATAGCGGCCAAAGAAACGATGAAGGGGAGCCTGATCGCGAAGATATTGGCCTATGCCGGATCAATCAGCATTGAACGCACCTGGAGGGCGGGTGACAAAGACATCAATCGACAAGTGAAGATGAGCGATATATCTAATATTGGTAAGGCACTTGACGACGGATGGGTCATCACCTTTCCGCAAGGTACCACCCGACCTTGGAAACCACTGCGTAAGGGCACAGCGCACATTATTAAAACCTATAAGCCTATTGTGGTCCCCATTGTGATAGACGGATTCAGACGCTCATTTGATCGAAAGGGGCTTTACATAAAAAAGAAGGGGATACTCCAATCGATGATCATCAAAGAACCCCTGGTGATCGACTATGAAAACGAGCCTGTAGATCAATTGATCGAACGTTTAGAGTACGCCATAGAACAGCACCCTTCTTTCTTGAAGGTCATCCCTGAAGAAGAGCTAGCCGCATACATGGCTGATCACAAAATGCGTCAATTCAGGGTCGATGACGACGATGACGAGGAACACGACGACTTAGATGATCTGCACGAAACGGACGACGTGCGCGACCGTTCAGCGGATTAAAACGATCTCCTCAGCTAACTCTAGGTGTAGCAGCCTTTGGCTGATTCGGTTCATCTTGTAATTAGTTGCGGTAATCTAATGCCGGCGGGCGGTTGCCCAACAGCGGCACATACTTAAAGTTTTTACCGCGTCTTTGCTCAAATTCTTCTTTGGCCTTAGCGATGAGCTTTGGACTCTTGTAGAGCTTTGCTGCGCTTAAGGCCAAGGTTTTGGCTGCAAGGGCCATTCCTTTGACGCCAATTGAAGTTCCGCCCGCTGCGACTGCCTGCCATGAATGAGCCGGAGTTCCGGGCACCCAAGTGGCCGTTCTGAACCCAACGGTGGGGGCCACAAAACTGACGTCGCCTACATCAGTTGACCCAAAAGCGCCCTGAGCCTTTTGATAGGGGAGCACTCTTTTAGTGATAGATTCGTCAAGCGTTAAATCCATAGTGGTGGAGATCTCTTTAGCAAAAGCGCGCTCTTGTTCGTTGTAAGTGTATCCGCCAATTTCAGTCATGGTTTGATGCACGAGCAGTTCTAAGGTCTCATTGGGCAGCAGTTCATGCACCCCGTTCACCAGCTCGTAGCTCATTGAAGTTTCGGTGCCCAGGGCGGCCCCTTCTGCGGCTTTTACGATACGATCAAAAATCGACTTAACCACGTCGCGTCTGGGATGTCTCGAATAGTAGTAGACCTCGGCTACATCAGGAATCACGTTAGGGGCTTTTCCGCCGTCGGTGATGACGTAATGAATGCGCGCGTCTTGCGGAATATGCTCTCTCATCATGTTGACCATGTAGTTCATAGACTCCACGGCGTCTAAGGCTGATCTGCCGCGTTCGGGGGCCATCGCCGCGTGGGCGGAGATGCCGTTGAATCTAAACTTGGCTGAGATGTTGGCGAGCGCGGCGGCCTCGTTGACTTGGTTTGATGCTCCCGGATGCCAGTGCAGCACCACATCGACATCGTCAAAGAGTCCTTCTCTGGCCATGTAAACCTTGGCTCCTCCTCCTTCTTCTGCTGGTGTTCCGTAGAATCGAATTCTACCTTGAGTGCCGGTCTCTTCGAGCCATGCCTTAACGGCAATGGCGGCGGCGGCCGACGCTGTGCCAAACAAGTGATGGCCACAGGCGTGGCCGCCCCTGCCGTTCGCTCTCTCTTTGTAGGGAACCGCCTTTTGAGAGATTCCGGGTAAGGCGTCAAATTCTCCGAGTATGCCGATGACGGGTCCGTCTGTTCCGAATTCGGCTACAAAGGCAGTCGGAATTTGGGCTACTGCTGAGGTGATATTGAATCCGGCCTCTTCGAGTGTCTTTTTGAGCAGTGCGCTCGACTGAACCTCTTGATACCCCATTTCGGCCCAATCAAAGATCTGCATGGCCACTTCTTCATAGGTGTCTAGGCGCTGGTCTATATGCTGGGTGATTGATTGGTGTTTTTGTGCCCCTGCTAAGGCGCTTAAACTAAGGGCAAGAAGTAGTGTCAGTTGTTTCATTTCAAGTGATTTGTCATAAAAATACAGCATTAGCCTTTATCGCCGCGATTCAGCGCTGCTCTTGGGTGCATGAGTTCGACCGTGCTCCTCAGTTTCTCTGCACTGCTGTGCAGGTAGATCTCTGTGGTGGTGATGCTCTGATGGCCTAGCATCAGCTGAATGGCGCGCAAATCTCCGCCGTTTTCTAAGATATGTGTAGCAAATGAATGCCGAAAGGTGTGCGGGCTTATCTTCTTTGAGATTCCCGCGAGCGCTGAAAGGTTTTGGGTCAAGGTGAAAATCATGGCCCGAGTGAGTGATTTGCCCCGCCGATTGAGAAACAGCACATCTTCAAAGGCGGCCTGTGGGTGATAGGTCTGAACCCGAAGGTCTAGGTATTGCTGCAGTCGCTCTTGACTAAATTGCTGAAGCGGCACCAAACGGCTTTTATTTCCTTTTCCGGTCACCTTGATAAAGTCTTCTTTGAAATAGAGGTCTGAAAGCTTTAGGTTGAGTAATTCGCTCACTCGCAGGCCACAGGCGTAAAGCAGCTCAAACAGGGCTTGATTTCTATAGCCGTGAGCGCTGCTGAGGTCTATGGCTTTAAAAAAACGATCAATTTCATCGCTGCTGAGGTAGAGGGGTAGCTTTCGTCCGATCTTCGGAGCTTCGAGCAGCGAGGCCGGATGGTCTTCGCGGTATCCCTCGAACTGCAGATAGCCAAAAAATCCCTTGATGGCAGAAAGCATTCGCGACTGCGAGCGCGCATTGAGCACATCGGTAATTACGGCTAAAAACTGCTTGAGGTCTTCGGTACTCAACTCGCTGGGAGAACGATTCAAATCTGGGGCAGTGCAAAAGGCTTCGAGCTGCTTGAGGTCGAAGCGGTAACTCGAAATGGTAGCCTCACTGCTAGAGCGCTCTATTTTCAGGTAGAGCATATAATCGTCAATGGCTTGTTTCCAATTCACTGAAAGCATCTATTTTAGCAGCATGAAGATAGCGGTAATTAACGGTCCCAACCTCAATCTTTTAGGCAAAAGAGAGCCCGAGGTCTATGGATCCCAAGACTTTGAGGCCTACCTCGATGGCCTAAAGAAGCATTTTGACAGCCTAGAAATCGATTATTTTCAATCTAATGTAGAAGGAGAGCTGATCACCGCCATTCAGCAATTTGGCTTCTCTCACGACGGCATCGTGCTGAATGCCGGGGCCTACACGCACACTTCAATAGGTATTGCCGATGCGGTTGCGGCCGTCAAGGCGCCGGTTGTAGAGGTACATATTTCGAACACCTACAGTCGTGAGGAATTCAGGCACCAATCGTTCATTGCGCCAAAGGCCAAAGGAATCATTATCGGATTCGGGCTAGACAGTTACCGCCTAGCGCTAAACTCCTTTTTATAAGTGAATCACCTCGTCATAGGCGGCTGCAACAGCCTCCATGACGGCCTCGCTCATGGTTGGGTGAGGGTGAACCGTTTTTAAGATGTCGTGACCAGTGGTCTCGAGCTTACGGGCGACTACCGCTTCTGCAATCATGTCAGTAACTCCCTGTCCGATCATGTGGCACCCAAGCCACTCGCCGTATTTGGCATCGAAGATGACCTTGACGAATCCGTCTGAATGCCCAGAGGCCTTGGCCTTTCCGCTGGCCGAAAAAGGAAATTTACCCACCTTAATCTCGTAGCCTTGCTCAATGGCTTGCTTTTCAGTGAGGCCCACAGAGGCAATTTCTGGGCTACAGTAGGTGCATCCCGGTATGTTGCCATAGTCTAAAGGCTCAACGTGAAGCTGTGCTATTTTCTCTACGCAAAGTATACCCTCGGCAGAGGCCACGTGCGCTAGGGCTTGGCCCTTAGTGACATCTCCAATGGCGTAGTACCCAGGTACACTAGTCTGGTAGAAAGCGTCTACTACGATCTTATCTTTTTCAGTGCTGATGCCCACGGCTTCAAGCCCGATATTTTCAATATTCGATTTGATGCCCACAGCCGAAAGCACAATGTCGGCCTCAATGACTTCTTCTTTGTCTTTAGAGCGAATGGTGGCCTTGACGCCTGACCCAGAGGTGTCTACCTTAGTGACTTCGGTTGAGGTTTTAATGGTTATCCCTGCCTTTTTGAAGCTGCGTTCTAGTTGCTTCGAAATTTCTTCGTCTTCTACCGGAACAATATTGGGTTGATACTCAACCACGGTCACCTCTGTGCCCATGGCATTGTAGAAATAGGCAAACTCAATTCCGATGGCTCCGCTTCCTACCACAATCATCTTCTTTGGCTGCGTCTTCAGGGTCATAGCCTCGCGATAACCGATCACTTTTACCCCGTCTTGAGGCAAGTTAGGAAGCTCTCTGCTTCGGGCTCCTGTAGCTATAATGATATGAGAGGCGCTGATGGTCTGCTCTTTTTCAGCCCCGGTCACCTTTACCTTTTTCCCGGGCAGCAGTGTGCCGTAGCCATCGATGACGGTAATCTGATTCTTTTTCATCAAGAATTGCACTCCCTTACTCATAGAATCGGCCACTCCTCTAGAGCGGTTGATTACTTTACCGAAGTCGTAACTCACCGATTCTGCAGATAATCCGTAGTCTTCGGCGTGATTTAAGTATTCGAACACTTGGGCTGATTTAAGCAGCGCTTTAGTAGGGATACACCCCCAATTGAGGCATACTCCGCCTAGGTTTTCTTTTTCGACTATAGCCGTTTTTAGACCGAGTTGAGAGGCACGAATGGCGGCTACATAGCCTCCAGGTCCACTACCAAGCACAATTAAATCAAATTCTTGCATCGGATATCATTAATTAGAGGCCCAAAAGTAATCAATAGAGCCTATACGATTCAATTAGTGGGCCTAAATTCGAGGCAAACCGAGTTAATGCAGTAGCGTTTTCCGGTGCTGTGCCTAGGCCCGTCGTCAAACACATGACCCAAATGCGAGTCGCATGCTGCACATCGCGTTTCGGTGCGGATCATACCATGCGAATGGTCCCTTAAATAGGTTATGGCTCCCGGAACCGCAGTGTCGAAAGCCGGCCATCCGCAGCCGCTCTCAAACTTATGCGTGCTTTGAAAAAGCAAGTTTCCGCAGGCCATGCAGTGGTAGTCTCCGGTTTCAAAATGCTGGTTAAAGGATCCTGAAAAGGGGGGTTCGGTGGCTCCACCGCGAAGTACGGCGTAAGCGATGGGGGCCAACTTGCTTTTTAACTCCTCTTCGTTGAGGTCTTTGGGCTGATTAGTTGGCATCGGCTACAAATTTAAGAGCTACCCCATTGATGCAGTGTCTTTTGCCAGTGGTGGCTCTGGGCCCGTCGTCAAATACGTGGCCCAGGTGTGATCCGCATTTGCCGCATTTTTCTTCGGTGCGTTCGTATCCGATCTCGTAGTCGACATCGTATACCAAAGATCCCTCAATGGGCCGGTCAAAAGAGGGCCAGCCGCTGTTGGAGTCGTACTTGTATTCTGATCGAAACACCGGGTTTTCACAGGCCGCACACACATAGGTACCCTTGCGTTTTTCGTCAAGTAGCTCACTGGTAAAGGCATATTCGGTGCCTCCACGTCTGAGCACGTAGTACTCCATTCCACTTAGCTGCTTTTTCCAATCAGCGTCGCTCTTGTAGACCTCAAAGGTCTTGGGGTTTTCTTTTTCTTGCGCCTGAAGACTCAAGACGGTGCTTAAGAGCAGCGCAACGAATACAGTTGATTTCATAGCTTCTTTTTTCTAAAATTAGTGAGAAAAGGCGGTAAAATCAGCATCGGTCAGCTCGGAAAGCCCTTGAATGCCTTGAGCAAATTCGGCTGGTATTACGGCTATTTTAAAACGCTGATTCTCTAGATCGGCTGAGGTAGCCAATCTGAGGTCATAGGTCGCCTCAACAAATAGGCGGAGATCGGTGAAGGTGTGGTCAAATTGATACTGCAACAGCCCTTGTTCGGTAATCAAGGTGAGCGGTAGCGCACGCCAAACGTCTTGAGTGCCTTGTGGGCTATTCACGGTTTCGTAGGCCAGATAAACCATGATTAGATCGGCCTCAAACACTTCTATTGATTGTGGAAATTCGTAGTATACTTCGTAACCGTTGGATGCTGTGAAATCAGCCTCTAGCTCGATGACTTGGGAGAATAGGGCGGCCCCAGGCGGCCCTTGGGGCCCCTCGGGGCCGGTGCATGCGGTTAAGACGATGGCTGCCGCTAGGTAGAATAGATTTTTCATGGTTGTTTTTAAACACCTATGGTTCAAAAATTGGGCCAAAATGGGTGAATTAGACCAAAATAGGTGTTTGTTTATTATTTGTATTTTCAGTCGCACTAATCTAAGCGCGAATGTCAGTATCGGTTTTTGAGAAGGGGTCTAAGAAGGTCTTGAACGCATGGGCTTTCTACGATTGGGCCAATTCGGTTTACAGTCTGGTTATTTCTTCGGCGGTGTTCCCCATTTTCTACGGCGCTTTATTTCGTTTGGCCGAAGTCGAACAGGTGTCGGTCTTTGGGGTTATGATTGCCAGGGGGCCGCTGATCAGTTACTTGAGCTCAGCCGCTTTCGTGCTCATAGCGCTGGCAACCCCTCTTATTTCAGGAGTGGCCGATTACATGGGTAATAAGAAGGCCTTCTTAAAGTTTTTCTGTTACCTCGGTGCTGCGTCGTGCATAGCCCTGTATTGGTTTTCTTTGGAGCACATTTACCTGAGTTTACTGTGTTATTTTTTCGGACTTGTAGGTTCTTGGTTGAGCATCGCCATATACAACTCGTACCTTCCTGATATTGCCTACAAAGATCAACAAGACCGCGTGAGCGCTAGAGGCTTCGCTATGGGGTACATAGGCAGTGTGCTGCTGTTGCTGGTGAACTTGGCCATGGTGATGCGCCCGAATTGGTTTGGCATCGAGGGCACAGAAGAAAACCCAGCCGAAATGATGGCCATGCGCTACTCGTTTATCACTGTAGGTCTATGGTGGATACTCTTTAGCCAATACACATTTAGGCATATGCCCAAGGGGTATAAAAAAGAGGGTGATCGCAAACAGTTGATTCTGGGGGGCTTTAACGAGCTAAAAAAGGTGCGCTTAGAGATCTCCACTCAACTCTTTTTGCGCAAATACCTGTGGGCCTTTTTTATTTACAGCATGGCGGTGCAGACCATTTTGCTCATCGCCGCCTATTTTGGAGAGCAAGAAATTGACTGGGGGTCTGACAACCAGCGCACGGTCGGATTGATTGTAAGCATACTGCTCATACAGATCGTTGCCATGGTGGGCTCTGTAATTACGGGGCGCTTGGCAGAGCGCCTGAACAACATCAGCATGTTGATCGTGATCAACGGTATTTGGCTTCTGCTGTGTATCTATGCCTATTTTGTGAAAACACCAAGCGACTTTTACCTTGCTGCGGCATGGGTAGGATTGGTGATGGGCAGTATACAGACCCTTTCGCGTTCTACCTATTCTCAAAACCTTCCAGACACCCAAGACACCACCTCGTACTTCAGTTTTTACGAGGTAGCCGAAAAGGTAGGCATTGTCATAGGCACCTTTATTTTTGGATATATCGCTCAGCTAACCGGAAGCATGAGAGGCGCCGCCCTATTTCTAGGGGTCTTTTTTCTGGTGGGAGCCTTGCTGTTAGCCCGATTGAAAAAATACGTGCTTAGGCCTTAAAAAGACTTAATTTTTCGAACGGATGCGTCCTGATCCGGCCACACTTTGATCGACTTTATCAGGATTTCCAGAGTAGGTTAAATTTCCTGATCCCGCTATAGAAGCCGTTAGCTTGTCGCTGACGTGAAGGCGTCCGTTGCCCGATCCGGCTATTTTCGCCTC